>CAMAGM010000216.1 GCA_945833995.1 uncultured Prevotella sp. | reverse complement strand
AGACGTTTATCGACGCAGTGAGGGCTACTGGAGGCAACAACGCCAAGCGCAACCTGATAGTACAGACCATGCGCTGCGATCCCTACTTGGGTATGAGCAAACTCAAAATTCCTAACGACCCGACGGAAAACCGCCTCTCGGTGGAGTTCCACTACTACAACCCTACCAGCTACTGCTTCGGCGACGAGGACGGCTACTACTATTGGGGCAAGGCTTTTGCCGACAAGGGTACAATATGTCCCGAGGGCTACGAGCGTTCGATGAAGACTTTCTTCTCTCAGATTCGTAAGGTATGGTGGGAGAAAGGACTCGGAGTTGTGATAGGCGAATACGGTTGCTCACACCACTACACAGAGGCCGACCGCAAGACGCAGGAGGACAACGAGCAGTACTACATGAAATGTCTTGTGGGCGAGGTACGCCACAACGGTTTCGCCGCCTTCGTGTGGGACAACAACGGCTTCGGCAACGGCAGTGAGAAATTCGGCATCTTCAACCGTTGGAACAACATGTCGGTGGATGCCCCATTCTTCCTCAACGGCATAAAGGAAGGTTCGAAAGAGGAATATGTGGAGGACATAGGCGGTGAGGAAGGCGACCCCGACGTTGGCGTGGGAGGCACGGTGATATGGGAAGGAGAAGAAGCCCTGGACTGGGACACCGGACTGCAGGTGAAGATTGAGGCAGAGAAATTCGCACCATACAAGGAGAGTGTCACACTGGTGATTTATTATCGTCAGGACGCAAGTGCGTCGTATGAGTACATTCAGCTTAACTACCTTAACGACTGGAAGCAGTTTGAGTGTAAGGTGGACGGCGTGACAATAGATGGAAACTTCAGGCCGCGATCGTTCTACGGCACCACGGGAGCTACCCGCATCACTCCGTTCACTATCGAAGGCATCGTGCTGACGAGGCTGAAGAAGGATGGAGCCGTAATTCAGGGCTTCGGCGCTACACTAACGAAAGTTGTGCTCATTGACAAGCCTTCAACGGGCATCAGCTTCACGACAGCCGACGAGACAGCTGACAAGGCGATATACGACCTTGGCGGAAGAAAGGTGAAGAGCCCGACGAAGAAGGGATTGTATATCGTAGGAGGGAAGATGATATTGAAAGATTGAAAAATTGAAAGACTGAAAGATATTTAGAGTTAGAAGTAAGGTAAAGGGGCGGTTGGTGACAATCGCCCCTTTACCTTACAATTTCTTAGAAAAAAGCGGGAAAATATTTGGAACTATAAAATATTATATGTATATTTGTGCCGAAAACAAAGGTGCGAGATGACAAAATGAGGTACAACTATCAACAAAAACAAGCAAAATGAGATATTTTTGCACATAAAAGTCGATAAAAAGTAGCAAAATGAAGATTTTTTTTAAAAAATATGCTCATTTTGTTGGTAGTATAAATTCTTTTTGTTACTTTTGCACCGAAATTATTTATTAAACTCAAAAATTAAAGTATGAAAAGAATGTTTTTCGACAAGTATTCGAAGCAAGCTCTGCAGGAGCTTCATCGGTACAGAGCGGTGATGTTCAGCCCGACCATGATTTAAATGTTTTTCTTTTCTTAGTCCTTTAAGAGAAGAAAGACTTAACTGCCACACACGGCGCACGGCGGTGCGTCGGGATTATAATATTGTGTGGTCTCTACAAAAAAATCTCTTAAACAACAAGAAACAACATTTAAATCATCAGTAGTATGAAAACGCCAACAATTAAAGAAGTGGAAGATTGGGTAATTACCCTTTATAACACATGTGAGGAAACTATTACAGCAGCTGAGCGCAGAGAGCAACACAAGTATGCAACCATGGTACAGCGTCCCGGTGACAAGAAGTTCCTGGTGAAGATGCTTGACGAGTCGTCGCAGATTCGTGACGACAAGAAACTTGCCAAGCGTATCAAGGTTCTCATCGACGAGTATGGCATACCAAAGTTCCTTAACAAGCGCGACACCTTCCTGTTCAAGATTTACCAGATGTTCGGACATTATTTCTATCCGATCGCCATTCCTATCATCAAGAAGCGCCTCAGAATGGACACCTCGCGCGTTATTATCGACGCGGCACGCCCAAATCTGACAAAGCACCTTGCAACACGTTTCAACCAAAAAATCGGACAGAACGTAAATCTCCTCGGCGAGGTGGTACTCGGCGACGAAGAGGCCGACAAGCGCTATTACAGCTATCTTGAGGCACTGAAGGAACCGGACATCAACTACATCTCCGTGAAAATTTCCGGCATCTATGCCCAGACTCACGCACTGAACTACGAAGAGTCGTTCCCTGAACTGTCACGCCGTATGTCGGAGCTCTATCAGGCCGCCATCGACAACAAGTATGTTGACGAGAACGGAAAGAAGAGCGACAAGTTCATCAACCTCGACATGGAAGAGTATAAGGATGCCCACCTTACAATGCGCCTGTTCAAGTCGGTGCTCTCAAAGCCTGAGTTCCTGAAATACTCGGCTGGTATCGTGGTACAGGCTTACCTGCCAGACGCATGGGACTTCCAGACCGAGCTTTTGGAGTTTGCCAAGGAGCGTTGCGAGCGCGGAGGAGCACCTATTAAGATGCGTATCGTGAAGGGCTGTAACCTCGACATGGAGACCGTTGTTGCCTCTCTGCGCGGATGGGAGAACCCTG
>CAMAGM010000215.1 GCA_945833995.1 uncultured Prevotella sp. | reverse complement strand
TTTCGCAGATGGGCTTCAGCACTCATCAAGCAATACCTCATCAAAGGCTATGCCACTGACCAGCGTCGCCTTGACCACTATGACGAATTCAACAAGGATAATCAATAGAAGAAATATATGCAAGATTTCGCTGCAATAGATTTTGAGACTGCCAACAACGAGCGATCTTCAGTGTGCTCTGTTGGCGTGGTGATAGTGCGTGGTGGTGAGATAGTGGATAAGTTCTATTCACTCATCAAGCCCGAGCCAGAATATTATAATTACTGGTGTAGCCAGGTGCATGGCTTATGCGCTGAGGACACGGATAATGCGCCTGTCTTCCCAGAAGTGTGGAAACAGATAGAGCCACTAATTGAGGGATTGCCTGTGGTGGCTCATAACAAAGCCTTCGACGAGAGTTGTCTGAAAGCTGTCTTCCGTGTCTATCAGATGGACTATCCCGACTATGAGTTTTACTGTACTTGTGTTGCATCACGCAAGCGTTGGCCAGGAGGGCATCACAACCTCGACATCATCGCCGCCCGATGCGGATATGACTTAAAGAACCACCACAATGCCTTGGCAGATGCGGAGGCATGTGCGGCCATAGCATTGGAAATATTGTAATAGACAATGAATTTATACATAAACAAAACAATATAAGAGATGCAATCATTATTTTTTAAAGTAAACCAACTTGAACTATCTTTGGATAAGATAGGCGGCATCTAACTGCGTTGAATATCGGCTGCACTCGGCAGAACAAATCAAGCGAGCTTGATGTTCTGCTCTCGTTTGCACGATATTTCAGAAATAAAAATAAAGGTTTTGGAAACTTTCTGAAGATTGCTCCATTAAGACGCAATCGTGTATTTCTCTCGATTTGAATAAAAATCTTACGCTCAGAAAAGATAATATATTCTCTTTTCTTTCGCTAAATCGATTTTTTGCACTATTTTTGCAGTCAGAATAAAAAACAATAGTGAACAATGGCAAAGAACAAGAAGAAAAAGAGCAATGGAGGAAATGGGGTTCACGCTCTTAGCGACGAACAGTTTGTAAGGCAACGCGCACGGCAGCTGCCTATAGGTGATTGCTATATGGACAACGGCATTGAGCAAGGAGGACTTACGAACATTGCGGTTTTACGCAAGCACCCCCAGGGCAAGGTGACGGGTGCCTTGTTCCTTGTTGATACCTATTGCCTTGGCGTGAAAGACGCGGTGGTGTTCGTAAGGAAGGACATGGACGAGCTGAAGGAAAATTTCCTTTTCTTCGACGAGTACTACCACGATGTGAGGAAAATCTCATACGAGGAGGCGCACAACCGTATCTACGGTGCCATTGCCTTTGCCGAGGAAGCCGGCATTGAGCCATGCAAGGAGTTCAACCTCGCGCAATATATTCTTGAGGAGGACACCGACGACATTCCCCTCATTGAATATGAGTATGGAAAGGACGGCAAGCACACACTGTTTGCCAAGAACGGCATAGAGCTTTCCACCTACCTGCCAATACTCCGCGAGCATCTTGGCGACAACTTCAACTACTATTGTGCGACAGACTACCCGAACGAGGCCGAATACGATTTGTATGACGAGTTCTTTGGCGATGGTGAATATCCGAGCAAGTTTAAACCCAAGATAAAGAACCTAATCAAGCTGCTTGAAGGCAAAGACGGCGAGAGTGGTGGCGTATTGCAATATGAGTATATTATGGAGACACTTGGCAATGGCTTGGAATTGCTGCACGACGACCTCTGCAACCTTCTGGCTTTCATGAAAGGCAAGGCGGAGGAGGATTGCTACACTGACGAGGACGAAAGCATGGAAATGAGCATGGTTGACGACAACCCCGATACTTATCTGATTATTAATGCGTTGACACTGCTTTCACTCATTGGCTTCGGTGACAAACGCCATATAGCAAACGACTGGTTGAACTCCAGCACCCCCATACTAAAAAAATATTTTGGAAATCGCTTGGATGCAATCATAAAAATTGTTTATTTGTCTATGGCATACGCTGACCTCGACTATGTGTGTGAGCTTGCGAGGGACTTCGGTTTCTGGTCGGAAGTCAGCGACAACTATCTTTTAGAAACATTGGCAATGTATGCAGTCTTAAATACTAAAGCCAAACCTACCGTGCAGACGGCGTTCGGAGAAATCCTGGACATGGCTATTGCATACGGAAGGGACGAGATAGAAGAACCAGGAAGATATTGTTACAGAGAGTCGATAGTCTTGGATTTATACTCCATAATTGCCGTATTCAACTACAAGGAACTGATGCCAAAAGTGAAGGAGGCTCTTGATGTCTTAGGCTATGATGAATCAACATATAAGATAGTTGAGGAAAAGAACTCCACTGCAATGGTTAACCTTCATAACTTGGATGAGGATATGGCTAACTCGGGAACTTTGTTCAGGCAGTATCTGTTGTCGCTATTAATTGACGAATGACATTGCTAACCGTTCCCTATATATATAAATAAGGTGTAGGGAAAGGGCAAAAAAAGAAGGCGATGGACAATGTCCTCGCCTCTTTTTTCAATCTTGACGTCAATCGCTGACTAACAAGTGAGAATTACTTTCCGTGATGCTCGTCAGAAACGGTCAACTTCTTGCGGCCCTTGGCACGACGAGAAGCCAACACTCGACGTCCATTCTTTGTAGCCATTCTCTCGCGGAAGCCGTGCTTGTTCACTC
>CAMAGM010000214.1 GCA_945833995.1 uncultured Prevotella sp. | reverse complement strand
AAATAGGGTCTCTTAATATGACGTACATATTCAACACCGGTTATCCTTACAGTCAGGACACGCTCCAGGCGGAAAACAAGGTAAACTTCCAGCTCTTCTCCGTTGACAAGGACAGCAAGCAGCAGATTATAGACGAGAGGGAGAAGTCCTTCTCGCTGCTCGACAGGGAAAAGCCACTGCTGGCAGGAATAGACTCCGTGGAGTACGACGGCTTTGGACTGCTCGAGGACATTGGTCCGGGACTGTACTTCCTAAAGATGAACACCGACTGGAACAACATAGAGCGCACCATGGGAGTGGAGGTGAAAGACACACTGCGCGCCGAGATAAAGCTCGACAAGGAACTCTACGTCAAGGGCGTGGACAAAAAAGCCAAGGTGAGCTTCAAGATGGACTACGGCTACCCCTACATCCACGCCGCCGAGGACGAGCAGCTGCCCACAGTGCGCTTCTTCACCGAACTGAGGGCGAGATTCAAGGAAGACATGGACGCACCGGACTCCACCTGTATCGACTCGCTCTACACCGACTCGCTGATTGTTGCTGACAGCAAGTTTGCCGAGGAGCATGTCTATTTGGAGAAGGAGATAGAGATAGACCTCGACAACATTCTGAGCCATTATGTGTTTGAGAACGACGTTGACACACTGTCGCTCGGGGCGATGATATGCTACGAGGGCCACACGCAGAAGGAGGAAGAGCTGAAGCTGGTGGTAAAGCGCAACAGCACCTCAGTGACTTCCATCTCAACTGACAACGACGGCCCATCGGAGTACTACAACCTCAACGGACAGCGCATCACCGCACCCGCCGACAAACGCCAGCTCTATATTGAGAGGCGAAACGGAAAGGCGACGGTGAGGGTTAGAAGATAGTATAGGCTTGAAGACCGAAGCTCAAAGCCCCCTCCAGCTCCTCCAAGGGGGAGACGGAGGGGGCATTTAATTTTTAAAAAGAAGCGTATGAATAAGAAAAAATGGTTCTCTATGCTGCTGATGGCAGCAATGTGTGTGTTAGGATTCACATCGTGCAGTGACGACGACGACATCGGCGACAACCCCGACACGCCGTCGGAGGAACTTGCCGACTACACCATCCTTCTTTACGGATGTGGCGGAAGCAATCTTGACGAGTTCCTCCTCTTCAACCTGCAACAGATTGACGGAATGGGCTACAACGAGAAAGTGAAGTTTACGGGACTGGTGAAATTCTCCAAGCCCTACCAAAATGACGTGAAGAGACAAGGTACGAGGCTCTTCAACATGACACCGGGGGGAATGGAGAGTAGCCAAGTGGCAGATATTTCCTTCAGGCTTAAGGACCCGCAGAACCTTGCCAATTTCATCGTCGATGCCCAGAAACGTATGCCCGCAAAGAAATACATCATAATATTCTGGAACCACGGCTTTACCTTTGACAAGGATGACAATCTCGTGCTCGACAGCTACACCACAGGAACACGCAGTCTGCTGTACGACGACAACACCGACGAGACAATGTCAATATTCGAGATGGAGGAGGCGATGAAGAGGGCTGAGAATCTCGGCGCACAGAAATTGTCGTTAGTTTATTGGGACGTATGCCTGATGAACATGATAGAAAACATATACCAAATAAAGGACCACACCAACTATGTGATGGGAGCAGGTCACCTCACCCCGGGACTTGGCGGCAACTATCCCGAACTCATCAACGCATTGTCGAACAACGAGACACTGGAAGACGCACTGCGCGAATATGTGCCCGTAGTCCTTCAAATGTGGAGGTTGACAGAAGGCGGTGATGCTATGGACCTCAGCGTCATAAACACGGCAAGGCTGGAGCCACTGGTTCAGGGAATCGGGGAATACTCGCAGCAGCTCTACAACATCATGAGCAAGCCAAACAGTCAGGAAGCCCTGCGCATAAGCTACGTTAGCGGATGCACCGACGAAAAGAGACCCTACTTCGCCAAATCCTCCCAGCTGTACTTCTTCTATTCCCAGGAAACGTCAGTCGATCTCATCTCCGCATTGACGATAATGGCCCATTCCTATCCTGGGTTTAACGGCACTCTGTCTGCCATCGCAACCAAAGTGCGCAAGGCACTTGATGACGCCACGTTGGTGAAGGCCTACGCCAACCTTCCGTCGAAACTGGAGGAGGTGGGCATCGGCATACATTGGATGTGGACAGAAGACTATGAGGCTACGGTGAAGAATGTCTATCCACACCTCGCCTTCGACAAGGTTGCAGGATGGAGTCGCTTCATGGCGAACAATCCGTGGCGCATAGTCAGTCTCGACACCTCTACTCTTAAGTTCTCGCTTGTGGCAGTGCCCACATGGACACTGTCGTGGAGCCTCGTCACCCCTGGCGGCCTCACTGACAAAGAGCAGCAGAGCATAGGCAAATACTTGGATGAAATACTTACACCGCAAAATCTTTCCTACCACACGCAGATGCAGGTGGAAGCGGCGAAAGGCCTCGCTTCCTTTATTAACGGAACCATACGGCAAGAAATCGTTGAGGAAATCACCGCAATACTGAAGGAAACGCGTCCCGACAGCAACACAGTGCCCGAGTTTACCTATTGGCTGACGCTGAAGAGCGACGACCCCTCGTTAGATGAATACCTCATAGAGATAACGAATGAGGAAATCGAAATGAATTAAGAATTAAAAATTATGAACTCAAGTTTCGCATGTCTGTGACATGCTGTCAGTGAACAAGTTGACAAGTGGAC
>CAMAGM010000213.1 GCA_945833995.1 uncultured Prevotella sp. | reverse complement strand
TTGTCGCGATACCACTGGATGGCGGCGTCGTACTTTATGCGGTCCTCGGTGGACAGCTGGCTGATTTCTGCTATTTCGCCCAAACGCTTGAATATCGGGCTTTGTGCCGCCCAGGGCAATCTGTTCAATGCTTCCATGTGTTTCAGTACATAAATCCAACAGTCAAAATTATTCTCACACTCATCTGCCTCCTTAGTGAAATAAGGCAACTGGAGGTATATCAGCGTTTCTTGAAGAACGGCTGCTCGCGTTTTGCTATATATATTTGCCGAGATGTGCAGATTCTTTTGCAAAGGTAATATAAAAAAACGATTAAGCAAAAGAAAAGAGACTTTTTTTTCCATGAGCATGAGATTTATACACATCAATCACATAATCCCTTTCCTTCTCAACCCCCGCATGTTTAGTTGTTGAGTTTAGTTGAGCTGACTCCAACCGTTTCATTTTGCACTATCTTTTAATAACTGAGCTTGGCGAAAAAAGTTCAGTTAAAGGATTGAAAAAATTAAAGTTCTTTTTCCGCCGCCAGCCGCCATCCGCGCTATTCCCGCCGCTTGTAGGGACTTTACTTTATGTAAGTCCGTAGCCCGCAAGGGCTTTATGGGAAGCCCCCTCCAGCTCCCCCAAGGGGGAGAGCCACGTTGACGTTTCCACTGTGCGCAGCCATCACTCCCCCCTGGGGGAGACGGAGGGGGCTTCCAATAACGCCCGTTGGGCGTGCGGACTTACATAAAGTAAAGTCCCTACTTCGAGGCGGTTGGATAACCTCTACACTAAAGGGTGGGAAAGTTGAATTAATAAGATAGGCTGCATCTCAACAATAAAAATAAAAGTTTTGTGACTTTCTGAAGATTGCTCCATTAAGATGCAATCGTGTATTGTCTTCGATTTGCACTATCTTTGCATAAGATAGGCTGCGTCTCGGAAGAAAAAATATAAAAATCCTTTTTTTATTTTGTTCTTCGCTCAACTTGCACTATCTTTGCACATTGAAAGAGTTTGGAACGTATAATGACGAGAATATGAGAAGATTCAGATATCCTGTAGATACCGACCAGTTTGCAGACATTCGCAAAGACGGTAAGGTTTATGTTGACAAGACCGATATGGTGTATGACCTTGTCGATAGATATAAATATGTCTTCCTCGCCCGTCCACGCCGTTTCGGCAAGTCGTTGCTGTGCAACACCTTCAAGGCTTATTTCCAGGGGCAGAAGGAACTCTTTGTGGGACTGAGGATCATGGAGCTGGAGAAGGAATGGAAGGCCTATCCCGTGCTTCATTTCACGATGAGCGGGTTGAAGAACTTGACCATACCAGATGCAAAAAGCGCATTGGAACTCTATATCAGTGACTACGAAAAGATTTATGGGCGAAATACGTCTGAGATCTCTCCTGGCAAACGTTTCCGAGGCTTGATACATCGTGCCTTTGAGCAGACCGGCGAGAAGGTGGTTATTATTCTCGACGAATACGATTCCCCTGTGATGCGCCTGCTTTACGACAAGGAGCAGCTGGAAGCCATGCGCATGATGCTGCGGGAGTTCTATCAGGTGCTGAAGGACGAGGGCGCATACTTGAAATTCGTGTTCATCACGGGAGTCACGAAGTTCTCGCAAATGAGCATCTTCTCCGAGCTAAACAACCTGACACAGATATCCATGTTTGACGAGTATTCGGGTCTTTGCGGCATCACGCAGAAAGAACTCGACACCGTATTGCGCCCTTGCGTGGAGGACTATGCCGAGGCGTTGCACATAACCACCGACGAGGCATACGCCCTGCTGAAGAGGAACTACGACGGCTACCATTTCTCGCCATGCAGCGAGGACGTGTATGCTCCGTTCAGTCTGCTGAGGGCATTAGACGGGCGCAACAGCTATCACTATTGGTTTGAGTCGGGCACAACGACCTCGCTTATTGACCACTTGCAGCATTACGCAGGATTCAACCCCCTTGACTACGATGGTGTGGAATTGTCTATAGGCGATTTCAATGTCCCATGCGAGAAAGCCCCAACCCCCATTCCGTTGCTTTACCAAAGCGGCTATCTCTCAATCGACTATTATAATAAGGAAGACGACGTATATGTACTTCATTTTCCGAACTTCGAGGTGCGCCAAGGCATGGTTGACGGCATGACCCATTATCTGATGGACACCGACGACCTTGAGCGCAATTCTGCCATTCTCACCATGTCGCGTGCCATGAAGCGTGGCGACTTGTCAGCTGCCCTCACCGAACTCCGTTCCTACATTGCCTCACTGCCCTACGACATCATCACACGCAAGCAGTGGATGGCGAAGAAGAAGCGCGAGGATTTCTACAAACTGCTGATGTATGTGGTATTCTCGCTTCTCAACAGTAAGGTAGATACAGAGGTGAAGAGCATACTTGGCAGGGCCGACGTAGTGGTAAAGACCAAGGCGGACATCTTCGTACTCGAACTGAAGGTTGACGACACCGTTGACAACGCCTTGGCGCAGATAGACAGCAAGGGCTACGCCATACCTTACGAGGCAGACGGAAGAAAAGTGACGAAGTGCGGCGTTAGCATATCGTCCGAAGCCCGCAACATCAGCCACTGGCGCGTAGTTGACGAGGAGGGCAACATCGTCGATGAGCAGAAGTTTATTCCTTAACCCCGCATGTTTAGTTGTTGAGTTTAGTTTAGTTGTTTAGACTCCCTAAACTGCGGAACTAAACCTAAACTAAACTCAACAATTAAACATTGGGGGTTATGAAATTAGGAATTAGGAATTAATAATTAAAAATTGGG
>CAMAGM010000212.1 GCA_945833995.1 uncultured Prevotella sp. | reverse complement strand
TGACTGTCGAATAGGCGCAGCTGAGCATCTATTGCCTTCAGTTCGGGACGTAGGTTGACGATTGCGGCGTTTGCCGGAATGTCAGTAGATGCAGGTTTCTCAGGCTTATTAATCTCCATGCCACAGAAGGTCGAGAGCATTCTCCTTAGGGCATTGTGCTGCGACTGCAGGGCAGTCATCTGCTGCACCACGTTCAATCGCTCTGCCTTCACGTTCTGATAGTCGCTCTCGGCTGCCGTTCCACCTTTCAGCATGGCTGCGAGTTTGTTCTCGTTGCTCTCCAGCACCTTTTGCAGTTCGGCATTGAGTGTTATCTGCTCATCAACCAACAACAACGAGAAAAACATCTCGTTCACACGTTTCCGCACATTATAGAGACTCACCTCGTTTTGCAGCGTCTGCAACTCCCCTTGTCGGCGGGCGATAGTTTTCTGGCTTTTAATCATGCCACCATCAAACACAGTCTGCTGCACGTCGATGCCAACCCGATACTGGTCTTTCTTCAGTCCCTCCATCGAGATTCCCATCTGCTGATATAGCGTCTGAAACTCATCGGGAAATGCCGTCACGTCGCTCTGCAGAGTTGCCTGTGCCGTAGCTGACACCTGTGGCAACCATCCTTTCTGGATATTCGCCACTGTGAGTTCGGTGGTTTTCCCTATCAGTCCATACTGCCTTATGAGCGGATAGTTTCGCTCAGCCGCCTGCTGACATTGTTGCAGCGACTGCCCCATAGCCACAAGCGGAAGAAGCGTGAGCGATAATAATAGTTTTCTCATAATCGTCATTATTTGTATTCCTGCTGCAAATATACATGTTTTTCCCTATATGTTAGGAAAAAAAACGTTAATAAAGTCATTCTGTATCGTTTTTACTTGTCCGTTCAACTTATTTGAAGTACCTTTGCACATCAAAATTGACCCATATGAAACATAGAAAACAAAAAATATGAAAGACATGAACAGAAGATTAATGATGTTTGGTATCGCTATGCTTATGCTGCTCACGACAGCACCCACAACGGCAAATGCCGAGAACACGGATGTTGCTACTGCCGATACCGCTATGACGACAAACAAGGTGCTCGTACTGAGCTCCTACTATCAAGGTTACGCTTGGTCTGAGGCATTGGAAAGCTCGATAGTGTCGCACTTCGCCAATGTCAACGACTGGAAAGTGGAGGTGGATTACCTCGACCTTGTGGCAAACCGCGACAGTGTCTCAATGAAGCAGAAGGCAGAGGCACTGATGGCTGAGCACAAGGCTGAGCACAAGAGCATTGTGGTGCTGCTTGGCGAGGAGGCATGGATAATGTATCGCTCCTACTTGAGCGAGCGATGGAAACAAGTGCCATGCGTAGCCCTTTTCTCAGGAACATACACCATCAGCGCCAAGGACTACGGCACAGGACTTGAGATAGCCGACGAGATGAAAATCCCACTTGAGGAGTCGCGAAAGGGAACAAACGCCACCATCATCAGCGACCCATATTTTGTAGAGCAGACCTTGGATATGGCACTACAACTGAAACCGGAGACCAAGCATGTGGCGCTTGTGAGCGACACATGGCAGATTGGCTATATGGTGCGCGACATAACACGGACCCTGTTGAGGGAGAAATATCACGACCTGAACCTTATAGACCTGAACAACAAGGAACTGACCACAGAGCAGTTGGAGAAAGAGTTGGCAACACTGCCAGAGCATACCACGGTGCTGTTCGACTCATGGATAAGCCAGAACAAGGAGCAAAACCGCGCCCTCTATCCCGACAACGCCATGCGCCTGATAGCAGGCAGGATAACGGGCGATGCAGTGTTTGGACTCTACGACTTGGGCATCAGGGAAGGAGCACTCGCAGGTGGTGTTTATCCTACGCCCGACGACTATAACGCACTGCTGATGAATGTGTTGGAAAAGATAGAGAACGGTCAGCAGCCACGCAACATGCCGTTAGTAAGAGTGGCTGACGTGAAGAAATACCTCAACTACAACACACTGAAGAAGAACAACATCCCAGAGGAGCTCTACCCCAAGGATGCCATCTACTATGGCAAGCCCATGGGTTTTGTGGAGCGCAACCACACGGTGATAGTGCTTTCGGTGATATTCCTCTTACTGACATTAATCCTCCTTTCCATCGTGGCTTTCTATCAGAGAACCATAAAGCGACAGACGGCAAGGATGCTGGCAATGACGAAAGACAGCGAGAGGGGAAAGGCAAACTTCATAGCAAACATGGGCAACCTGATGCGCTCACCGCTCAATGCCATACAGATGGGCATAGACATGATTGACACGAATCATCTCTCCGAAGACGAGAGGTCGTTCCTGAAAATTGTGAACTTCAACAAAACCCAGCTGCTCAACATCTTCAACGACATTGTTGACCTCGGCAAGGCGGATGTGAAAAGTCTGGAACTCTACCTAACGGATGTGGACTTAGGCGCGATGCTGACCAACATACAGGAGAGCCTACTGCACGGCAACGGAATGACATTCGACGTTAGCAGCGACGGCAAGAGCCACATAGTGAAGGCAGACCCGAAGCGTCTGTCGCAAGTACTGACATACACACTGCTCAACGCCGACTACTACAAGACTTCCGCTGGCGTGGAACTGCACTACGAGTCGGAAGGGAAGAACACAATAGTAACCATCACTGCCACAGCGAACTTCCGTCAAAGCGACAGTGAGGAACTGTTTGACGTGTTCAACGAGAAGGTGAATCCAGCCAACAGCGGGCGCAGCAACCTAGAACTGCCACTCTGCCACAAACTGATGTTGGAGATGAAGGGTGACATAAGCCTGAAGCAGATTGACGAGAAACGCTGGGCGTTTGTGATAAGGCTGATGG
>CAMAGM010000211.1 GCA_945833995.1 uncultured Prevotella sp. | reverse complement strand
GAAAGGAGCTGCACGAACATAACCATCGCTACTATGTGGAGAACCAACCCACGATTAGCGACCAGGAGTTTGACGAGCTGATGCACGAGCTGCAGCGGTTAGAGGCGTTGCACCCAGAGATGTTTGATGCCAATTCGCCTACGCAACGTGTGGGAAGCGACCTCAACAGCGAGTTCCAACAAGTTGCCCACCGCTATCCAATGCTCTCGCTTGCCAACACCTACAACCAACAGGAGGTAGCCGACTGGTACGACAGCGTTAGGCGAGGACTGGAAGGCGAAGACTTTGAGGTTTGTTGCGAAATGAAATACGACGGACTTTCCATCAGCCTTACCTACGAGAACGGCAGACTGGTGCGCGGAGTGACGAGAGGCGACGGAGTTAATGGCGACGACGTGACATCCAACGTGCGCACAATACGCAGCATTCCACTCGTGCTTTCGGGCGACGACTATCCGCAGGAGTTTGAGATAAGGGGCGAGATACTGATGCCGTGGAAGGTGTTTGAACGCCTTAATGCTGAACGCGAGAAGGCAGAGGAACCTCTTTTCGCCAATCCACGCAATGCCGCCAGCGGAACACTGAAGAGTCAGAACTCGGCACTCGTCGCAAGCCGACAGCTCGATGCGTACCTTTATTATATGTTGGGCGAACAGGTGCCTTGCGACGGACACTACGAGAATCTGGAGCAGGCTCGGAAGTGGGGCTTCAAGATAAGCGAGGGAATGAGGAAAGTAAAAAGCCTCGACGAGATATACGACTTTATAAACTATTGGGACGCTGAGCGCAAGAACCTGCCCGTTGCCACCGACGGTATCGTGCTGAAAGTGAACTCTCAACGTCAGCAACGCTCGCTTGGATTCACGGCAAAGAGCCCACGCTGGGCAATAGCCTACAAGTTCAAGGCGGAGCGTGAGCGTACACGGTTGTTGGAGGTGACTTTCCAAGTGGGAAGGACAGGCGCAGTCACTCCAGTTGCCAATATGGAGCCAGTGCAGTTGGCAGGCACGGTAGTGAGGCGCGCGACGCTTAACAACGAGGACTTCATACGCTCTTTCGACCTTCACATAGGCGACTATGTGTTTGTTGAGAAAGGCGGTGAGATTATCCCAAAGATTGTTGGTGTCGATACAGACAGCCGTGAGCCTGACGCAAAGCAGGTGAAGTTCATTGAAACTTGTCCTGAGTGCGGCACGCCACTCGTTCGCTACGAGGGTGAGGCTGCACACTACTGTCCCAACGACGCCGGTTGTCCGCCGCAGATAAAAGGGCGCATAGAGCATTTCATATCGAGAAAGGCGATGAACATAGAGTCGCTTGGCCCTGAGACCGTGGATGACTACTACCGCCGTGGACTTATAAGAAATGTGGCAGACCTGTATGACATTGACGTGCAGCAGATAAACGGCGACGGAAGCCGTGAGAAATCGGCACGCAAGATAGTGGATGGAATAGCAGCCTCGAAGGAAGTGCCTTTCGAGCGCGTCGTCTTCGCCCTCGGAATAAGGCTCGTGGGCGAGACCTCGGCAAAACTCCTTGCACGCCATTTCAAGAACATCGATGCACTGCAGAACGCCACACTCGACGAACTGACACACATCGACGGCATTGGCGAGGTGATGGCAAAGAGCATCATAACCTATTTCCATACTCAAGAAAACATTGCAATAGTTGAACGCTTGCGTGGCTACGGACTGAGGATGAGCCTAAGCGAGGAGCAACTTGCAAGCCATACGGACTTGTTGAAAGGGCAGACTATAGTCATCAGTGGAGTGTTTCAGAAGCACAGCCGCGACGAGTATAAGGCTATGATAGAGCAGAATGGAGGAAAGAACACCGGCTCAATCAGTGCCAAGACATCGTTCATTTTGGCTGGCGACAACATGGGACCCGCCAAGCTGCAGAAGGCAGAGAAACTGGGAGTGAGGATAGTAAATGAAGAGGAATTCTTGGGAATGTTGAATGTTTAAGCGAAAAAACGTTAAAATAATGGAACGTAGAATAAAAATATTCATTCTTCATTCTTCATTCTTCAATTTTATTAGTACCTTTGCAGCCGATTTTCATAAAATAGTTGAATGAAGAATGACAATATAAAAAATCAGTACCGTGTTAATGAACAGATACGTGTACGTGAAGTCCGCATCGTAGGCGATGGCGGCTCGACAGTTGTTCCTACACGCCAGGCATTAGACATGGCACGCGACCAGGGAGTTGATTTGGTGGAGATTTCGCCGAATGCCAATCCCCCTGTTTGTCGTCTCATCGACTATTCCAAGTTCCTCTATCAGCAGAAGAAGCGTGCCAAGGAAATGAAGGCTAAGCAAGTGAAGGTGGAGGTAAAGGAAATTAGGTTCGGACCTCAGACCGATGAGCACGACTACCAGTTCAAGCTCAAGCATGCCAAGGAATTCCTTGAGGATGGCAATAAGGTACGCGCCTACGTGTTCTTCCGTGGTCGTTCAATCCTTTTCAAGGAGCAGGGCGAGGTGCTTCTCCTGCGTTTTGCCAACGACCTTGAGGAATATGGCAAGGTGGAGCACATGCCTTCGCTTGAGGGAAAGAAGATGTTCCTCTATCTGGCTCCCAAGAAAGCTGGAGTGGCAAAGAAGAGCCAGCAAGCACTCGACCGCGAGAAGAAAGCCAACGAGCAGAAAGAAGGTCCAAAGCAGCAGACGGCTGATACTGAGATTGACACCGATATGCCAGCAAATGGCGGCTTGTTCGCCAACGCCAAGATAAGTGCTGCGGCGAAGGAAAAATTGAACATTAAGGACTAAAAAGAACTTTAATTCTTTCATTCTTTAATTCTTCAATTTCTTCGAGAGAAACGAGAAGACAAAGTGCGTAACGCCCGGTATATGCGTTGCCACATCATAATAAATAACAATTAATTAAAACATTAAAAAAAATGCCAAAAGTAAAGACAAATTCCGGAGCGAAGAAGAGATTCCGTTTCACCGGTACAGGTAAGATTAAGAGAGCACACGCTTACCACAGTCACATTCTGACAAAGAAGACAA
>CAMAGM010000210.1 GCA_945833995.1 uncultured Prevotella sp. | reverse complement strand
ATGATGGAGGACTATGTGGCAATGTCGCAGGCTTGCGAGAAGGCAATACTGATAGACAACACCAACCCTCGCGTACATTATTTATATGCTAAGGCGTGCATTGGTCAGGAGGACATGATCAACGCCATTGCCATGCTGACGAAGACCATTGTGCTGAAGCCAGACTTCGCCGACGCTTACCTGCTGCGCGGACAGACATTGATGAGGATGGGCGACCGAGGCGGCGCACGCGAGGATATGGAGCATCTGCTTGCCGACTATCCGGAGCAGGAGGACGTGCTGCTGCTGAAGGCGCGCATTGAGCAAGCCGAGGGAAAGGCTGACGAGGCAATAGCCACCTACACGAAGGTGATAGACGTTAACCCATTCTCGATAGACGCTTTCAAGGAGAGGGGACAGGTGAAGTATGACAAGGGCGACATGATGGGCGCTAAGGAGGACTTGCAGAAGGTGCTGGAGATAGACCCCGACAAGGTGGCAGACATCAGCGGCGAATACTCCGCCGAGGGCATTGAACACAAGGTGAAAAGGGCTTATAGCAACATCAATCCATTTGGACTGTAAGAAAAATGAGCCTAAAAACGAAAAAAAGTAGCAAATAATTTGTTCATTTCAAAGAAAAGTTATACTTTTGCACCGAAAAAATAAACAATAAACAAAAAAGAAAAAGTTATGAATCGCATTTACGCACCTTTCTATTACTTCTACTTTTACTTTGCAAGGAATTGTGAAGCGGGAAGTTGCGTGTAGATTTCAACTTATGACGAAAGTAAATCAAACAATGAAATAGAAGATTTGCATCAAAGTCCCGCTCCATCGCTGATGAGGCGGGACTTTTGGTAATTAAGAATTAAGAATTAAAAATTAAGAATTAAGGAGAAGAGGTGAAAAGAATAGCAATACAGGGAATGATTGGATCGTTCCACGACATAGCTGCCCACCAGTATTTTGAGGGCGAGCAGTTGCAGCTGATTTGTTGCGACACCTTCGAGGAGGTGTTCGAGAGCGTGCATAGAGACCCGACGGTCATCGCCATGACTGCCATAGAGAACACCATAGCGGGAAGCTTGTTGCACAACTACGAGCTGCTGCGCGACTCGGGTCTCGCGGTGGTGGGAGAGCACAAGTTGCACATCTCGCACTGCATCTGCTGTCTGCCCGACGACGACTGGGAGACAATACAGGAGGTGCACTCGCATCCCGTGGCCCTGATGCAGTGCCGCAACTTCCTCTCAAAGCACACGGCGATAAAGGCCGTGGAGAGCGACGACACGGCAGGCTCGGCAAAATACATCAGCGAGAACAGCTACAAGTGTCAGGGTTGGGCCGCCATCTGCAGCAGCACGGCGGCAAGAATCTACGGACTGAAGGTGCTGGAGGACCACATAGAGGACAACAAGCACAACTTTACGCGCTTTCTCGTGTCGTCGAACCCCATGAAGGCAGACTTCCTGCGTCCGTTGGAGAAGACCAACAAGTCGAGCCTCGTGTTCTCGCTTCCCCACGAGGAAGGCTCGCTGTCGCAGGTGCTCAGCATACTGACGTTCTACAAGATTAACCTGACGAAGATACAGTCGCTGCCAATCATCGGACACGAGTGGGAATACTTGTTCTACGTGGATGTGACCTACGACAACCTGACACGTTACCGACAGAGCATCGACGCTATCATCCCGTTGACAAAGGAACTCAAGATCTTGGGAGAATATGTGTCCAAATAGAACAAATGAAATTAAGAATTAAAAATTAAGAATTAAAAGATTAAAAAATTAAAGTAATTCAGAGGTGAGTGGAGCCTGGTCGCATTGCGAATTAAAGGATTAAAGGATTAAAAAATTAAAGTTCTTTGCGATTGAGGATATTTGGATATTAAAGAAATAAAGTTCGTATGAAAGAAGATATAAGACCAGCAGAGCGACTATCGCTCGTTAGCGAATACTATTTCAGCAGGAAGCTGAAAGAGGTGGCACAGATGAACGCCGAGGGCAAGGACGTGATAAGCCTTGCCATAGGAAGTCCCGACATGCCACCATCGGAGAAGACTATAGAGACTTTGTGTGATGTGGCACGCCGTCCTGATGCCCATGGCTATCAGATAACGATGGGAACGCCAGAGCTGCGCCAGGCAATGGCAGGATTCTACAAGCGCTGGTATGGCGTTGAGCTCGACCCTGCCAAGGAGGTGCTGCCACTGATAGGCTCGAAGGAGGGAATACTGCACGTTACGCTTGCCTTCGTAAACCCAGGCGAGGAGGTGCTTGTGCCTAACCCTGGCTATCCCACCTACACCTCGCTGAGCAAGATTCTCGGTGCAAAGGTGGTGAACTACGACCTGATGGAGGACAACGGCTGGCAGCCTGATTTCGACCAGTTGGAGAAAATGGACCTCAGCAGGGTGAAACTCATGTGGACCAACTATCCCAACATGCCTACTGGAGGCAACGCCCGCATGGAGACCTACGAGCGACTGGTGGATTTCGCACGTCGCCACAACATCGTGGTGGTGAACGACAACCCATACTCATTCATTCTGAACGAGAAGCCAATGTCGCTTTTTCAGGTGGAGGGCGCGAAAGACTGCTGCATAGAGTTCAACTCGATGTCGAAGAGCCACAACATGCCAGGATGGCGTGTGGGAATGTGCTTGGCAAACCCTACGTTCATCAGCTGGATAATGAAGATCAAGAGCAACATCGACAGCGGTACGTTCCGCGGCATACAGTTGGCTGCTGCCGAAGCATTAGGCAACGAGGCGGGGTGGCACCACGAGGCAAACATAGAGACCTACGCACGCCGCCGCCAGTATGCAGAGCAGATAATGGACACCTTAGGCTGCACCTACGACAAGCGTCAGGTGGGCATGTTCCTTTGGGGAAAGATTCCAGAGAAATATGCCGACTGCGAGGAGCTGACGGAGAAGGTGCTCCACGAGGCAAGAGTGTTCATCACCCCCGGCTTCATCTTCGGCAGTAAGGGGCAACGGTATATCCGTATCTCGCTCTGTGCAAAGGAAGAAAAGCTTCTAACCGCCTTAGACAGGGTGATAAAGCTTTAAAAGATAA
>CAMAGM010000209.1 GCA_945833995.1 uncultured Prevotella sp. | reverse complement strand
CTTAATAGGAAGAAAATAATTGGCTGAATAATTGCATATTTGAAATTATTGTCGTACATTTACAATGTGAAAATAAATATAAAGCGCTGGTATTCGTCCCGAAGGCATCTCGAAACCATACCGAAGGATTCCGAGGCAGAAAAAGCGTGGTAAAAGACTTTGTCTTTTAACAATTGGGGCATTTAACGTTTAACATTTTACGGGTTCATAAGTATAGGTGGGGCAAAAATAATCCCACCTCAATATGGAAAAGGCTGCAAGGGCTTCGGGGAAAGTGAAGCGGACTTGCAGCCTTTTAGCGTTTAAAACGTAAATTATCCTTATACAATCTGTTTTACCTTGGTTTTGAAGGCTTAAATCCCTTTGAGATACTTTGATACCAATTCAGTGAGGCTTTGTTTGCCTATCAACTAAAGAAAATATCAATAACTAAAAACCAAAACTAAAAATACTACTATTACATGATATGCGTCGCAACAGCGAAATCACTTCGATGCTTTTGACGGTGCAAAGTTACTCCGATTATTCGGATTGGAAATAAACACAGTGGGTTTAATTGTAAATCTTACACTAATTATTGACTAATGTCAATTTGTAAGGCGAGATTAGCTGTTTTTACACTTTTATAACAAGGTATAGGGAGAAATGTTTGTTTGATTCGGAAAAAATGTGTAACTTTGCAGCGCAAAAAGAAAAAAACGTAAAAAGAAACAATGATAACAGTCACAAATCTTGCTATTCAGTTTGGTAAGAAGGTCCTTTATAAGGACGTAAACCTCAAATTCACAAGTGGTAATATCTATGGTGTGATCGGTGCCAACGGTGCCGGTAAGTCAACGTTGCTCCGTGCCATCAGTGGCGACCTGGAGCCTAACAAGGGTACGGTGGAGTTAGGTCCGGGCGAGCGCCTCTCGGTGTTGGAGCAGGACCACTTCAAGTATGACGAGTATAGCGTGAGGGACACGGTGCTTATGGGTCACCAGCCACTTTGGGAGAACATGAAGGAGCGCGAGGCGCTGTATATGAAGCCCGACTTCAACGAGGAGGACGGCATTAAGGTGGCGGAGCTTGAGGACAAGTTTGCGCAGATGGACGGATGGAACGCCGAGAGTGACGCCGACCAGATGCTGTCGAACCTTGGCATCAAGGATGACTTGCACGACAAGATGATGAGCGAGCTGTCGAACAACGAGAAGGTGAGAGTGATGCTCGCAAAGGCACTGTTCGGACATCCCGACAACCTGCTGCTCGACGAGCCTACCAACGACCTCGACCTCGACACGGTGATGTGGCTTGAGGAATATCTGAGCAACGTGGAGCAGACGGTGCTTGTGGTGAGCCACGACCGACATTTCCTCGACGCTGTATCGACGCAGACGGTGGATATCGACTTCGGCAAGGTGACGGTGTTCTCGGGCAACTACTCCTTCTGGTATGAGAGCTCGCAGTTGGCTTTGCGCCAGGCTCAGAACCAGCGGCAGAAGGCTGAGGAGAAGCGCAAGGAGCTGGAGGAGTTCATACGCCGATTCTCTGCCAATGTGGCAAAGAGCAAGCAGACCACTTCGAGAAAGAAGATGCTTGAGAAGCTGAACGTGGAGGAGATCCGACCTTCGTCGAGAAAATATCCTGGCATCATTTTCCAGATGGAGCGTGAGCCTGGCACGCAGATACTTGAGGTGCAAGACCTCAAGGCAGTGGAGCCGGACGGAACGGTGCTGTTCGACCATGTGAACTTCACGATAGAGAAGGGACAGAAGACGGTGTTCCTGAGCCACAACCCGAAGGCAATGACTGCGCTGTTTGAGATAATTAACGGCAACCGACAGGCTGACGCGGGCGAGTATAAGTGGGGAGTGACCATCACAACGGCTTACCTGCCACTGGACAACACCAAGTTCTTCGACAGCGACATGAATCTCGTTGACTGGCTGAGCCAGTATGGCAAGGGCAACGAGGTGCTGATGAAGAGCTTCCTCGGACGAATGTTGTTCAAGGACGAGGACGTGATGAAGAAGGTGCGTGTGCTCTCGGGAGGCGAGAAGATGCGCTGCATGATAGCACGCATGCAGCTGCAGAATGCAAACTGCCTGATACTCGACACGCCTACCAACCACCTTGACCTCGAAAGCATTCAGGCGTTCAACAACAACTTGGTGCAGTTTAAGGGAAACATCATCTTCGCCAGCCACGACCATGAGTTCATACAGACCGTTGCCGACCGCATTATCGAGCTGACGCCAAACGGCACCATCGACAAGCTGATGGAGTATGACCAGTATATCTACGACGAGCAGATAAAGGAACAAAAGGCAAAGATGTATGCTCAAAACTAATATGAGGCGTGCGTTTGGCACGCTTTTTGCAGGAAAAAGAGTAGAACAAAAAAGCAAAACAACAATGGAAGAGAACAAGAACACCCAGGAAGAAGAAATAAAGCAGAAAGCTGCTCAGGAGCAGACGGTTAATCAGGAAGGCACGGTTAACTCAGTTGACACGGAAAGCCCGGAAGAACCAACCGACTCAGACAATCCTGAGAGCCAAGAAAGCCAAGAGAAAGACCCTCTGGAGGAAGCCAACAGGCAGATTGAGGAGCTGAAGGACAAGTATTTACGCTCGGTGGCTGAGTTTGACAACTACCGCAAGCGCACGCTGAAGGAGAAGACTGACCTGATACTCAACGGCGGCGAGAAGGCAATAACAGCCATCCTGCCGGTGATTGATGACATGGAGCGTGCGATAGCCAATGGCGCAAAGACCGACGACCCGAACGTGCTGAGAGAGGGCATGGAGCTGATTTACAGCAAGTTCATCAAGGTATTGGAGTCGCTTGGCGTAAAGACTATAGAGACAGAGGATGCCGACTTCGACACCGACGTGCATGAGGCAATAGCCATGGTGCCTGGCATGGGCGACGACAAGAAGGGCAAGGTGCTCGACTGCGTGATGCGTGGCTACAAGCTCAACGACAAGGTGATACGTCATGCCAAAGTGGCAGTGGGACAGTGATTCTTTAATTAAGGATTAAAAACTCAACTTTCGGAAGTGATGGAAGTTAAAGAAGTTAAAGGAGTTAAA
>CAMAGM010000208.1 GCA_945833995.1 uncultured Prevotella sp. | reverse complement strand
CCTTGGCAATATAACCCAGTGCCTCCGCACACTTGTCAGTAATTGCCTGCCAGTTCTCAGCTGCAATCACATCCTTTGGGAACAGCTTTGAGCCCATGCCTACGCAGAAGACACCAGCCTTAATCCACGATGTGAGGTTATCCTCGTCGGGTGAGACACCACCAGTAACCATCAGCTTCGACCATGGCATTGGAGCCATAAGTCCCTTCACCAGCTTAGTGCCGAGAACGTCGCCAGGGAAAATCTTGCAGAGGTCGCAACCTGTCTCCTGTGCAGCACCCACCTCCGATACGCTGCCGCATCCTGGTGTGTAAGGAACGAGGCGACGGTTGCAAATCTTTGAGATTTCGGGATTGAACAGCGGACCTACTACGAAGCAAGCGCCCAACTGGATGTAAAGGGCAGCAGTGGCAGGATCGACAACCGAGCCAACGCCGAGTGCCATCTCCGGACATTCCTTGGCAGCAAACTTAACCACCTCCTCAAACACCTCGTGTGCGAAATCGCCACGGTTGGTAAACTCAAAAGCGCGCACGCCACCATCGTAGCATGCCTTCACCACTTTCTTTGCCGTTTCAGCATCCTTATGGTAGAAAACAGGCACCATGCCTGTCTCACCCATCTTTGCAAGAACTGCTATCTTATCAAACTTAGCCATAAATATTTGTATTTTTTAGTTGACGAGTAAACCATTTATCTCTGCACACGACCTGAAGCGTCGCCACCGGCAAGAGCCTCAACCTCCTCACGGCTTACCATATTGAAGTCGCCAGGAATGGTGTGCTTCAATGCGGAAGCGGCTACGGCAAACTCAAGAGCCTTGCCCTGATTGTCAGGATAGGTGAGCATACCGTGGATAAGACCACCCGAGAAAGAGTCGCCACCACCTACGCGGTCGATGATAGGCATGATGTCGTAGCGCTTGCTCTGGTAGAACTCCTTGCCATCGTAGATAAGAGCCTTCCAACCGTTGTGGGTAGCCGAGAGAGACTCTCTCAGTGTAGATACCACATACTTGAAACCGAAGGTCTCCATCATTCCCTTGAAGATGCCATAGTATCCCTCAGCATCTGTCTTGCCACCCTCAACGTCAGCCTCTGGCTTGAATCCGAGGCAGAGCTGTGCGTCCTCCTCGTTGCCGATGCACACGTCAACATACTTCATGAGAGGCTTCATGATGCTCTGTGCCTTCTCCGAAGTCCACAGCTTCTTGCGGAAGTTGAGATCGACGGAAACCGTCACGCCATGACGCTTTGCAGCCTCACAAGCCAAACGGGTCAGCTCGGCAGCCTTGTCGCTGATGGCAGGTGTGATGCCGCTCCAGTGGAACCAGTCGGCACCTTCCATAATCTTGTCGAAGTCGAAATCCTCTGGGTCTGCCTCAGCTATTGAGCTTCCTGCACGGTCGTAGATGACCTTTGACGGACGCATCGAGGCACCTGTCTCCAGATAATAGATTCCCACACGGTTGCCACCACGGGCAATGAACTCTGTGTTCACGCCAAACTTACGCAGTGAATTCACGGCACACTGTCCGATCTCGTGCTTCGGAAGCTTGGAAACAAAGTAAGCGTCGTGTCCATAATTGGCACAACTTACTGCCACGTTTGCCTCACCGCCGCCATAAACGACGTCGAAGTACTCACTCTGCACAAATCTTTTCTGTCCTGGTGAAGACAGACGGAGCATAATCTCTCCTAATGTTACTACTTTAGCCATTTGTTATTTCTTTTTTTTAATGATAATTTTGTTATCGTAGATTATTTTGTAACTGCTTGTGAGCGCAAAAATACCAATATTTTCTGAAACTACGAAGAAAAATCGATAAAATCTTCATATTTTAGCAAAATATTGTGCTGTGCATTCGCACAATTCAATTATTATTGGTAATTTTGCACAATCTTTAAGCATTAACGAACAAATAATGACAACAGACAAAATAAGAATAAAGGACGTTGCTGAACTGGCGGGAGTGTCGGTCGGAACAGTTGACCGTGTGCTACACAATCGCCCCAATGTTTCGGAAGACGCACGCAAGAAAGTGGAGAAAGCACTGAAGGAAATGGACTATCGTCCCAACGTTTATGCCAGTGCCTTGGCATATAACAAGAAATACACTTTCTGCTGCATAATGCCCAAACACGTCTCTGAGGCATACTGGGAGGAAATTGAGGAGGGGGCGATGGCTGCTTGCGACAAGCGGCGCGACTTCCACGTCAGTGTAAAGATGTACTATTACCGCCGCTACGACATCGACACCTTCGTACAGGTGACCGAGGAATGTCTTAAGGACAATCCCGACGGCGTGGTTGTGGTTCCCTCAAGGTTGGCGGAGACAAAAGTGTTCACCGACCAACTTCATGCCAACGGCACGCCTTTCATTCTGCTCGACTCCTACATGCCCGACCTCCGTCCGTTGTCATTCTTCGGTCAGGACTCTTTCTGCAGCGGCTATTTCGCTGGACGCATGCTCATGCTCATTGCGCAAGACCAGAAAGAGATAATGCTGATGAAGCAGATGAAGAACGGCAACGTGGCAAGCAAGCAGCAGGAAAACCGCGAGACAGGTTTCCGCCACTATATGCACGACCACTTCCCCGACATCGAGATAGTGGAGGTAAACCTGCCACTCGACGTTGAGCGCGAGAAGTATGAGGACATTCTTGAAGACTATTTCAAGCAACATCCCCAAACACACCATTGCATCACCTTCAACTCCAAGGCGCACATCGTGGGCGACTTCCTCCTGCGCACCAACCGACGCGACGTACAGATTATGGGCTACGACATGGTGGAGAAGAACGCCAACTGCGTAAAGCTCGGCTCCATATCGTTCCTCATAGCCCAACACGGCTATATGCAGGGCTACTCCTGCATCGAGACTCTGTTCGAGGCTATCGTGTTGAGGAAAAAGGTCAATCCTGTCAACTATGTTCCAATAGAACTGCTGACTAAGGAGAACGTCGATTTCTATCGTAGGACACAGCTATAGAATTTTGAGTTTTGAGTTTTGAGTTTTGAGTTTTGAATTATACATTACATAAAATACAACTACAATGGAAAAAACTTATCTAAAAATCAACA
>CAMAGM010000207.1 GCA_945833995.1 uncultured Prevotella sp. | reverse complement strand
TTGCCTCCACACCATATCTCGACGAGGTTCGCCGCTGCGAGCGGGTGGCATTCCTCAACGAGGGAAAGGTCCAGGGCATCGGTACTCCTGATGCCATACTCGACCGTTTTGGCGACATCTTCAATCCTCCAGCCATAGAGAGACAGTCCATGGCAGTAGCCAATCGGGAGGAGAACGTCATTGAGGTGTCGCATCTTGTAAAGGCTTTCGGTACGTTCCATGCCGTTGACGACATATCGTTCACCGTACGCAAAGGTGAGATATTCGGTTTCCTTGGTGCAAACGGGGCGGGAAAGACCACGGCAATGCACATCCTCACGGGACTCAATCAGCCAACAAGCGGTTCGGGAAAGGTGGCGGGCTACGACATTCGCACCGAATACGAGGAGATAAAGAAGAACATCGGCTATATGAGTCAGAAGTTCTCGCTCTACGAGGATCTCTCCGTGGCTGAGAACATCCGCCTTTTTGGTGGCATCTACGGAATGTCGGCAAAGGAGATTGCCCGCAAGACCGACTCGCTTCTTGAGTCGCTGCACTTCGCCGACCACCGTAACGACCTCGTAGGTTCGCTGCCCCTCGGCTGGAAACAGAAGCTCGCCTTCTCGGTGGCAATATTCCACGAGCCCAAGATAGTGTTCCTCGACGAGCCTACCGGTGGCGTCGATCCCGCCACGCGCCGACAGTTCTGGCAACTGATTTATGATGCCGCCCAACGTGGTATAACGGTATTCGTCACAACACACTATATGGACGAGGCTGAATATTGCGACCGCATCAGCATCATGGTCGATGGCAAGATAAGCGCCATGGGAACGCCGGAGGAACTTAAGCGACGGCTAAACCAGCCCGACATGGACCACGTCTTCACTCATCTCGCAAGAGAGGCAAAGAGAGGAGACAATTAATAAGTGAAGAGTGAAGAATGAAACAGTTTATATCATTTGTAAGAAAAGAAGCGCGACACATTCTGCGCGACAAACGCACTATGCTAATCCTCTTCGGCATGCCAGTGGTGATGATGCTGCTTTTCGGCTTTGCCATCACCACCGACGTGAAGAACGTGCGCACCGTCATCGTCACCTCGCAGATGGACCTTCAGACGCAGAGTGCTGCGGAGCGGCTCTCACAGTCGGAGTATTTTACAATCACGCAGACCGTGGCAACTCCACAGGAGGCAGAACGGCTGATACGCAATCAGAAAGCCGACTTGGCGGTGGTGTTTGGCAACGATTTCGCCTCGAAACACACTGGCATTCAGTTCATCGTGGATGGTGCCGACCCGAATATGGCGCAGCAGTGGACCAACTATGCCTCTAACGTGATAGCCAACAGACTAGGTGGGGCTGTAAATTCAAGGCTTCTCTACAATCCGCAGATGCGCTCTGCCTACAATTTCGTGCCTGCCATTCTCGGAATGTTGCTTATGCTCGTTTGTGCCATGATGACATCCGTCTCCATTGTCCGTGAGAAGGAGCGTGGCACAATGGAGGTGCTTCTTGTGTCGCCTGTCCGTCCGCTGATGATTATCGTTGCCAAGGTAGTGCCTTATCTCGTGCTTGCCTTCGTAATCCTCACCACCATTCTGCTCATGGCTCGCTATGTGCTCGATGTCCCATTGGCGGGAAGCATCGTCTGGATCTACGTCGTCTCGACAATCTACATCATTCTTGCCCTCTCGTTGGGTCTGCTCATATCCAACATCGCCACCACGCAGCTCATGGCCTTGCTGCTCTCGGCAATGGTGCTGCTCGTCCCCATTGTGATGCTCTCGGGCATGATGTTCCCTGTGGAGTCGATGCCTGAGATATTGCAGTGGATAGCCGCCGTGGTTCCTCCTCGATATTACATTCTGGCAATGCGCAAACTGATGATTATGGGTGTTGACATAAGTAATGTCGTCAGCGAGATGGCTGTTCTCGCCTCAATGGCACTGTTCTTCCTCGTTGTTGCACTAAAGAAGTTTAAGAAAAGATTATGCTGAAACATCTCATACGAAAGGAGTTCCTGCAGATTCGCCGCAACGCGTTCCTGCCTCGTCTCATCATCGTCTTCCCGATAATGATGATGTGCGTCATGCCTTGGGTCATGAACCAGGAGGTGAAGAACATTCGTGTTGATGTGGTTGACAACGACCGTTCCACTCTCTCACGCCAACTGGTGCAGAGCGTCGAGGTGAGCAACTACTTCATCTTCAACGGTCAGAAGCCAACCTACGATGCTGCCCTGAGGGACATAGAGAAGATGGATGCCGACGTGGTGCTAGTCATTCCGCAGCATTTCAGTCGCGACCTTACGCTGAAGCGCAATCCGCAAGTCCTCATAGCCGCCAATGCCGTCAACGGCACAAAGGGCTCAATGGGTAGCGCATACCTGTCGCAGATTGTTACCGCCAAGGTCAGTCCTACGGTTGAGGCCATGCAGTCGAAGTTCGCCACTCTTTTCCTCTACAACAAGCACCTCAACTACAAGGTGTTCATGATACCCGCCCTCTTCGCCATGGTCATGATGCTCATGTGCGGTTTCCTGCCCACTCTCAACATCGTGGGTGAGAAGGAGGCTGGCACCATTGAGCAGATAAACGTCACGCCAGTGCCGAAGTGGGCATTCATCCTTGCCAAGCTCATACCCTATTGGCTCATAGCCCTCTTTGTCATAGTTGTGTGTCTCGTCCTCTCGTGGCTTATCTATGACATCACCTGTCAAGGGCCTCTGTGGCTCGTCTTTGTATTGGCAATGCTGCTGGCTCTCTTCTGGAGCAGTTTCGGACTCATCATCTCCAACTACAGCGACACCATGCAGCAGGCTGTATTCGTGATGTGGTTCTTCGTGGTGTGTATGCTGCTTCTCAGCGGCTTATTCACCCCAACTCGCTCCATGCCCCAGTTGGCATACCTCACCACCTACGTCAACCCGATGCACTATTTTGTCGATGGCATACGCACTGTCTTTGTCCGCGGTGGCGGTTTCCAAAGCATTGCACATCAGCTCCTCGCCCTTCTCGTCATCGCCTCGCTCATGGGTGTTTGGGCAGTAAGAAGCTACAAGAAGAATCATTAGTCCGCCTATTGCCATAGATTGTAGTAAAATCCGCACTTTGCCTGCTGCAAGGCTGTCTTTCCAAACCGCCAAATGTTTT
>CAMAGM010000206.1 GCA_945833995.1 uncultured Prevotella sp. | reverse complement strand
GTCAACTTGTTTACTTGTCAACTTGTTTACTTGTCAACTTGTTTACTTGTCAACTAATACTAAACATTAAATCGGAAGTGCATTATGTCGCCGTCCTGAACGACATAGTCCTTGCCTTCAATACCCAGTTTTCCTGCTTCCCTTACAGCCGCCTCGGAGCCAAACTGAATGTAGTCGTCGTACTTGATTACCTCGGCGCGGATGAAACCTTTCTCGAAGTCGGTGTGGATGACACCTGCACACTGCGGAGCCTTCCATCCCTTGTGATAGGTCCATGCCTTCACCTCCATCTCGCCTGCGGTGATGAATGTCTCAAGATTCAGCAAGGAGTAGGCTTTCTTTATCAGTCGGTTCACGCCGCTCTCCTCAAGTCCCAGTTCCTCAAGAAACATCTGTTTGTCCTCATACGACTCCAGTTCGGCAATGTCTTCCTCGGTCTTGGCAGCGATGACCATTGCCTCCGCGCCTTCTTCCTTGGCAAGAGCCTCTATCTTCTTTGTAAACTCATTGCCGCTCTTTGCCGACGCCTCGTCAACGTTGCAGACATAGAGCACTGGCTTTGCGGTGAGCAGGAAGAGGTTGCGGGCAGCGTCCTGTTCCTCCTTCGACTCAAACTCTACCGTTCGTGCGTTCTTGCCCTGTTCGAGCACTGCCTTGTATGCCTCCAGCACAGCCACCTCAATCTTAGCGTCCTTGTTGTTGCCGATGGCGGCTATCTTCTGCTGCTTCTGCAGCCGGCTTTCTATTGTTTCAAGGTCTTTCAGCTGCAACTCCGTGTCGATGATTTCCTTGTCGCGCACCGGGTCGATGGTTCCATCTACATGGGTGATGTTCTCGTCCTCGAAGCAACGCAGCACATGGATTATGGCGTCCGTCTCGCGTATGTTTCCAAGGAATTTGTTGCCAAGACCCTCTCCCTTGCTTGCGCCCTTCACAAGGCCTGCTATATCCACAATCTCACACGTTGCAGGCACTATTCTGCCGGGATGAACCAGTTCGGCGAGCTTTGTCAGTCGCTCGTCGGGAACGGTTATCACGCCCACGTTTGGCTCAATAGTACAGAAAGGAAAATTCGCTGCCTGTGCCTTGGCACTCGACAGACAGTTGAAAAGCGTTGACTTGCCCACGTTAGGCAGTCCTACAATACCACATTTTAATGACATATATTTTCTTATTTAGTTGACAAGTGGACAAGTTGACGAGTTAACTGTTGACAAGTTGACAAGTTAATAGTTAACGAGTTGACAAGTCTTATGTCCCCTTTAATCCTTTAATCTTTTAATTCTTTAATTCTTCAAGCTGTATCCAACAGCATACATCTTCATCTGCTTCATCATAGCCAGCAGACCGTTGCTGCGCGTTGGGCTCAGATGGTCTTTCAGGCCTATGCGGTCGATGAAATACAGGTCGGCGTCCATTATCTCCTTTGGAGTGTGTCCGCTCAGCACCCTTATAAGCAGTGCCACGATGCCTTTCACTATCAGTGCGTCGCTCTCGGCGGTGAAGTTCAGCTTTCCGTCCACATAGTCGCACTGCAGCCACACACGGCTCTGACAACCGTCGATGAGGTTGCTCTCGGTCTTGTATTTCTCGTCCAGTGGCTCCTGCTCGTTGCCGAGGTCGATGAGCAACTGGTATTTGTCCATCCAATCGTCGAATCCTGAGAACTCGTCGATTATTTCGTCTTGAATTTCGTTTATCGTCATTGTTCTTCTACTTTTTCCAGTTTAAACAGTTTGTCGCTTTGCCTTATTTTCCCAGGCACGGGAATCGACACGTGGGTGCCCTTCGGGGCATAGTCAACAGGCTCCAGTTCAAGGCGTATCTCCGTTGCGTCGAGATACATCACTCCAGTCGTCGGACCAGTGATGAGCAGTTTGTCTCCCAACTTGAAGTCGGCGGCATCCACCGTGAACTCCGCCACTCCGAGTTTGCTGAAATACTTCACTCCACGACCAATATACACCTTGCGTTCCGTGGCACACGAGCCATAGTTCTTGTTCCACTCGCCCATCAGCTGCCCTTGGTAGTAGCCATCCCAGAATCCGCGGTTGAACACCGTGGCGAGACGCTTGTCCCAGTCGTCCTTCTTCTCTTCGGTGAACGTGCCGTCGAGCACGCTGTCTATCGCCTCCTTGTAGCATTTCACCACCGTATAGACATACTCTGGTCCTCGTGCCCTGCCCTCGATTTTAAACACTCTCACGCCCGACTTCATCAGCCTGTCGATGAATCTCACGGTCTTCAGGTCCTTCGGGCTCATCACGTATTTGTTGTCAATCTCCAACTCGTTGCCCGTCTCGCGGTCGGTAACGAGATACGACCTTCGGCAAATCTGCACACACTCTCCACGGTTTGCCGATCGTCCGGCATTGGCAAGGCTCAGATAGCACTTTCCGCTTATAGCCATGCACAGCGCACCGTGACAGAACATCTCTATCCTTATCTGCCTTCCGCTTGGCCCGCAGATATTCTCTTCCTCCACCTGTCGGAAAATCTCTGCCACCTGTTCCATGTTCAGTTCTCGCGCCAGCACCACCACGTCGGCAAACTGCGCATAGAACTTCAGTGCCTCGATGTTGCTTATGTTCAACTGTGTCGAGAGGTGAACCTCCTGCCCTACCCTACGGCAATAGGTCATCACAGCCACGTCGCTGGCTATCACGGCAGATATGCCTGCCTCGTGTGCAGCGTCAATAATCTCGTGCATCAGCGGAATGTCCTCGCCGTAGATAATCGTGTTCACGGTCAAGTATGACTTCATTCCGTGTTCGTGACACATTTCGGCAATCTCGCGCAGGTCGTCGATGGTGAAGGTGGAGGCGGAATGGGCACGCATGTTAAGTCGCTCAATGCCAAAATACACTGAGTCGGCGCCTGCCTGAATGGCAGCCTGCAGCGACTCCCTTGAGCCCACCGGTGCCATTATTTCATATTCTTCTCTTCTATTGTCCATTCATATACCTCTTTATATAGCGTGCAAAGTTAGCGTTTTTTTCCGACACGGCAAAGCAATTTCCATTTATTCTCAAAAAAATATCTATAAAAGAATCAGTCAACACATTTTCAGCGCTGCTCACACAGGACTTTCACGCATTTACCCTTTAACCTGCATTATTCATGCTGTTCCGTCGCGAAAGGTCTAAATGGCAGTGCATCAGCGTGAGCACAGCGATGACGATGCAGAATGTAGTAAATCCTACTTTCAAAGAGGAAGAGCGAGCACCGCGCTGAGGTGCTGCCAGTTAGACCTTGCAGTAG
>CAMAGM010000205.1 GCA_945833995.1 uncultured Prevotella sp. | reverse complement strand
TCCTTGAAAGCATCAAACTTCGGGTCTTCGGAGTTCTTTGCCCATTGGTCGCATAACCACTTGATATACTGGTTGTCCGACTTCAACAGACTGATATATTCGGGCTTAAAGTCATCTTGGGTATATTCCGCATTCTGACCCTTTTCGTTCTTTCCTTTCTCGTCGAGTTTCTTAATCTTCTCCCTAATGTCGTTGACACACTCGCTGAAGGTCACGTCATGTCCACGTTTCTTGGTCTTTGCCTCTTGGTCGAGCTCCTCATTCACGTTAATGCCAGGACAGATAAAGATGGTGTTGTTTTCCCACATCCTTATCATGTTCTCCGTGTATTTCTGAAGGTTATGAAGCGACTCCTTGAAGGCAGTAAAGGAGCTTTCAAGACGCTTGACGAGAAGCATCTGCATGATGCGAGCCAACTGGGCTGACACTGCCTTGGCATCCCTCGCACCTCTTCCCTCGTATTTCTTTCTCACTTTCTCGTCCTGCAGGTATTCTATGGAACGATAACGATAATACGACAAGTAGCGGTCGCTCGTCTGCTTGTATTCCTCCGACGGGACAATAATGTCCATCGTAGTGTTGAACAGACTGACGAGCCATTTGTCCATCTTGTATTCCAAACCGTGAGGACCACTAATCTCCGGAAACACAAGATGCTGCCTATCCATATCCTCTTTGTAGTATTTCTTGATGTCCGTACGGGTGCGGCGAACGAGAATGTCGCAAAGAACACAATCGCGAATCTCAGCCGACAGCTTACCAAACTCGCTGTCTATCTTCTTCTGTCTCTCTATGTCTTCTTTGGTCTTTGTCTCCTTGGCGGAAAGCTCGCTTGCCTCGTGGCGTAAGGCTGTGAAGCTGCGCATAATGCGCGAGAAAAATGCTTCAAGATTGCGTCCGTCAACCTTGTCGAGCGTGCAATACTGGTGGTTGCGCTCAAAGAGGTATATCTGGTTCTTCAGGTCGTTTGGGGTATTGTTCTGAGGTGTGGCTGAGAGAAGGCCTATGTAAGGATAAAGCCCTGTATTGCCACCTATCTGAGCAATAAGATTGTCAAGGGAAATATACATTTCAGTATTTCCATTGCGGAACTTATGACTCTCGTCAATTATAATCAAACCATAGTTCTTGTAGGTCAGCTCGCCATCAAACTCTCCTGACTCTTCATTGTCTTCTGCATTAGGGTCATCGACAAGATTGCCTATCGAACCGGTGGTTATGAAATCTATATAAGGCGAAATGACATTGTTGCTTTCTCTGTCAAACTCCTTGATGGTTTCCTCCCATGCCGACTTGATGGCTGGAGGTGTGATGATGAGCACCTTTCGCTCCCGTCCGTCGTCGGGATAGTTGAGGAAGTATTTTATCACGAGTGTGCCGACAATGGTCTTGCCAAGTCCAACGACATCGGCAAGCATAAAGCCGCCGTGGGCTTTCATCGTGGAAAAGCATTGCTTTACGGCATCAAGCTGATATTCAAGTGGTGAGAATTCCTTAGGCAGATAGCTTGAGATCACCTTGGTAGTGTCCACGTCTATCATGTCGCCAAAGTTGTAGTGAAGGAGCTTTATATACAACTCGTATGGAGTTAGCGGCTCTTGGCTATCTACCTCAACTATAGCCTTATTTTCCTCCTCCATCTTCTGTACAGGCTTTGAGGGCAGAAGCACCTGCTCGAGAAATTCCTTTGTCCAATCATCGCTCTGTTGCCATTTTTCCTCGAACCATTCTATATGACCTTTTCTTTTCGTTGAACCATGGGCAAAAATGATGTAAGGCTGTGTGTCGAGGTAGTTTAGTTCGGCGTTGCCTTCAAGTCCATTTTTCGTGAAATTGCTGCTTCCCACAATGGCACATCCTTGTTCCTCCTTGTCGTTGGATATTATGTAGCATTTGCTATGCATGAACTGCCTTACATCATCCTCGTCCTTTTTATAAATGTGTATCTGAAACTTTGGAGTGTCACCTTTGCAATGGTCAAGCAACAGGTTTAGCACATCCTTGTACTCATCAAGCAGATTGTCGGCAAGTTGGTCAATACCAGTACGAATGAAACCGTCGGGATAGTGTTGGGAGGCATATTTTGGTTCTTTCACCATGTTGGCATAAACGTATGGGTCTTTGCCTATCAGCAGTTTCAGTACAGTTCCTTCCCTATCGAGATATTCGCTCAGTTCGTCTTTGAGAAGAGCCATACCTGGAATATCCCAATAGCCTGTGGCTATGCGGATGGTATTGATGTCTCTGTCAGTGATACATTTACGCAATGTATCTACCATCTTCAGGTTCTCAGAGTTGTCAAGCAGAGTGTTCGTAACGTCCAAAATACAGGCCTCCTATGTGTGTCCGCAGAGGCTCCGAATTGTTGGACATGTTATTGGTTATTCTTTTAGATTTCCATAGACAGGGAGCCAGTGTTCCCTTTTTTGAAGGACATACAAACAAAAAGCGGGAGCCTCTCCCGTCGCTCGTCCGACTTGTCGAGGCTCCTAGGAAACGGCCTGCATTGTCATGGACGAGCAACGAAAAGATGCCCCACGCCTATATGTACTATACACCCATCGTGCACCTCGGCTTTCGCCAAGGCGCAGTCAGGGCATGTATATACAATACCCGTAGGGCGTATCGTTGCTTTGTTTTGTGACAATGCTTGAAATTTTTCTAGGATTTCGACAAGTCAAAAACCAAAGCGCGAAATACGCCTTTGTATAATATGTCTGTCTCCCTCACCCTCCTGCCGAAGCGTGAAGAATGATTTTGACTAAGCAAAGTTACAGATTTATTTGCAATCAGCCAAACAAATCGCGTTTTTTTTGCATAACATGCTCGACTTACCCTTCGGACAAGTGAGTGTTGGCTTGCAAGAGGGGGTTTCTTGTTTTTACAGTTCCTGTTTTAGTTCTTCATACAAATCCTTTGATAATTCGTGTTCTAAAATAAGTACAAAAAAATCCCAAACTGCCGAAGAAGGGCAGAATGGGATTCTCAAAAGGAATGGATGGAGACTCAATATTCCCTCAGCAGGGAAACGTTAAAAGACTATACAATGGGCTCTTCTTCGCCGCCATCACCGCCAGTGCCGGGGTTCGCAGAGCTGCCGCCGGAACCACCGTTGTCAGAAGGAGTCTCCTCATGCTCAGGGTCTTCCACATCGCCTGTGTCTGAGCTGGTTACACGTTTGACGATGTTCCCGTCGCGGTCGTAGCAGGTGATGTTCACCGCGGTAGATGCAAGCTCATCCTTGATGGCGGTTGAGGGGGTGAAGATGACGCGGCGTGAAG
>CAMAGM010000204.1 GCA_945833995.1 uncultured Prevotella sp. | reverse complement strand
GGATACAAGATTCTCAATCTTGGCATAGGGGTTCGATTCCCCTATCCACTACCAAACTGGAGTTTTTAGTCAGACAATAGCGGGGAGCTTAGGCTTCCCGTTGTTGTTTTTACGCTTTTCTACTACAAAATTAACTAAATTTTTGATTGATTTCCTATCCTTTGGTTGGCTATTAGACAAAAAAGCCGTAACTTTGCCCCGAAAAAACATTTTAATTGAGAAAACACATTATGAAGAAGATCATTCTTATGGCAATCATGGCACTGTGCGCCATCACAGCATCTTTCGCACAGACAACAACAGAGAAGAAACAGGCCGAGATAAAGTTTGAAAAGACTGTCCACAATTTCGGCACGTTCTCCGAGTCGTCACCAAAAGTGTCGTGCGTTTTTGAGTTTACCAACGTTGGCACCTTGCCATTGGTCATAAACCAAGCCATAGCAAGTTGCGGTTGCACCGTGCCTGAATATCCAAAAGCTCCAATCAAGCCAGGCGAGAAAGGACAGATAAAGGTGACATACAACGGTGCAGGCAAGTTCCCCGGACACTTCAAGAAGTCAATTACCGTACGTACCAACGGTGCGGTGGAGATGACCCGCCTCTACGTAGAGGGCAACATGGAGGAGGCAAAGAAATAAATGACTGTTCTCACTGGTCTGCTCATACCGATGCTGGGCATCATGCTCGGCTCGGCAATAGTGTTCTTCACACGCCAGCAAATGTCAGAGCTGCTGCAAAAGTCGCTGTTTGGATTTGCTGCGGGTGTGATGATGGCGGCATCCGTATGGTCGCTCCTGCTGCCTTCAATAGAGATGTGCGACGACATGGGCAAATGGTCGGTATTGCCAGCCTCGATAGGTTTCCTGCTTGGCATCGGTTTCCTATTGCTCATCGACATGCTGACCCCACACCTTCATTTCGGAACAAGTCAGCCCGAAGGCCCACGCTCGCATCTCTCACGCACAACAATGCTTCTGCTTGCAGTGTCGATCCACCACTTGCCCGAAGGAATGGCTATTGGCGTGGTACTTGCCGGTTCTGAGCAAGCCGACGCAGGCATATCGTCGATGAGTGCCTTGATTGTGGCAATGGGCATTGCAATACAGAACATACCGGAGGGAGCAATAGTCTCCATTCCCATGCGTGCGTCAGGCAAGAGCCGCTGGCGCTCCTTCACTCTCGGTTGCCTCAGCGGCGTAATTCAACCGTTGGGAGCCATTGCCGTCATCTTGTTGTCGGCAGTGTCAGTCCCCATGCTCCCCTATATGCTTGCCTTTGCAGCGGGAGCCATGCTATATGTGGTTGTGGAGGAACTAATTCCTGAAGCCTCAAGCGGCAAGCACACAAACCTTAGCACCATAGGTTTTGCCGTAGGTTTTGTACTGATGATGACATTCGATATCGTAATGGCATAAGTTAAGGGAGTTAAAGACAATAGCCCTTCCGCTTCCTAAGATAGTTCTCAAGGCTCAAACATATGTCTTTAACTCCCTTAACTCCCTTAACTCCTTTAACTCCCTTAACTCCTTTAACTCCCTAACTATTTAGCTCCCTACTTAGAATATTTGTCAATAAAAGTCTGGGCTTGGTTGTCGCCAAGTTCCTTTGCCTTGGCAAGATTCTTTAGACCCTCAGCTTTCTCTCCCTTGGCACACTGTGCCACACCAAGGAATAGGTAGCCGTCGCTGGGTTTCTGGTCGGCGGCAATGCACTCTTTTGCCGTTGCAATGACATTGTCATACAATCCCAGACGCAATTCAAGCGAGGCTTTCTCTGCCATGTAGAACGTATTGTTGGGACTCATCTGAACAGCCTTTCCCAAATCGTCGAGAGCCTGCTTGTAGAGTCGTCCGTTCTTCTCAGCCTGTGAGCGGATATAATAGAAATTGTCGTTGACAAAGGCAACCATAAGCTGCTCATAGTCGTTAAGGTCGTTGACTGCCTGACGATATTTTCCTGCGTCCATCAGCATTTGGGCACGAGCCATGATATATGGTGCAGCCTCCTTAAGATAAGGACGGCTGAAGGTTGCCACCGCACTATCGAGCATGGCAATGCAAGCCGTGGTGTCTCTCTGCATCTCACAACAACGCGCTATGCCAAAATAGTTCTCTGCCGTAGCCTGTCCCCCTTCGACGAGCGACTTATACACAGCTGCGGCATCGGAGTATTTCTGCTGCACGAAAAGTATCTGAGCCTTCAGCTGGCTATAGTGTGCCGCAGGAGAGAGGGCAATGGCAGCCTCTATCTCCGCAAGTGACTTGTCAAGAGTCCAAGCATCGAATGGAACATTGGGCACATAAACTATCTTGTCGAGCATCATCTTTGCATAGCTGTAGTGTGCCTCCTCCTTCTTGTCGCCCATGTTCAATGCTGTCTGCATATCCTTCTCGGCAGCGGCATAGTCGCCACCAGCACAAGAGCGATTGGCACGATAGACATATCCGTCAACCGCTGTGGGGAACTTGGCAATGAAATCATCCACAAGAACATTCATGCTGATTGAGTCGAGAGCGGAAGAGCCTATAAAGAGCGATACGAGGGCTTCCTGCTGATCATCGGGCAATGCCTTCTTAATGGTCGTTAGCCTCAAGGCTGGGTCGTTGATTGCCAAACCAGTAGCCTTCATCCCTACTGCCATCTGGATGCCCACGGCATATTGTTTCTCGGCAGAGCCTCCACCCTGCAACATTCCAACCACCTCGCCTGCGGCATTGAGCAGCGGACAACCTACCGCATTCTCAGGTGCGGAGAGGGTGAGCGAGTAATAGTCGTTGTCGTTGTTCACTTTCTCAACCTTCACCACCTTTCCCTCTATCGTCTTCGCCGACTTCTGCGCATAAGGCATGAGCCACAATGCAGACTCTACCGACGCACCGGAGCCTGTCGGCAACGGTAAGCTTCGCTTGATGTTGACATGGAACTTGGCAACATCATATACCTCGCTGGCTCCCACAATGTAGTCAACGGCATATTCCTTGCCAGCCGCGTCAATTACGATGGCGCGGGCTGCACCATTGAAAGGTGCGAAATTGCCTACTGCCTCTCCTGTCTCGCCAATGAAGAAGCCATTTCCGCTTCCCAACAAACCACCATTGGCATCGAATGTCTTCACGGTAAAGAGCGACTTAGCCGCCTTCTTTGCCCAACTGTCTGGCTGGGCAGTAACAATGCCGCATATAAATGTGGCTAATAATATAGTAAATAATCTCTTCATACCAACATTATTTCTTTAAGGTCGAAAACCCCTTTTTCTTTAATTCTTTAATTCTTTAATTCTTTA
>CAMAGM010000203.1 GCA_945833995.1 uncultured Prevotella sp. | reverse complement strand
ATCGGTCATACCATCCTCCACAAAGTATATGTAGTATATAGAGGAGTAGAGATGGCGGCATGCGATGAAATTGCCTCCACGAAAAAACAATTGTAATGGCAAGAAACAGGATATAAAAGTGACTTTTCAGCCTTGAAAAGCCACTTTTTTCTTTATTGACCGAAAGATTTCTTTATTGACAAGTAACTTTCATTTCTTTTTCGTATTTTTGCAGAGAAATTCGCGAATTATATACAAATTGCTTATGAGAAAAATTATTAGTAGCATTATTTTGGCAGCCATAGTATCACATGGCGCCATGGCTCAGAAACTGCTGAAGACAGTTGACTGGGGAATGACGGATGAGACAAACAAGTATTGCCCCGATGGTATGGTGGCAGGAACCGCCGCCGTGGCTATGAGCATAGTGATGAACTATCACCAATGGCCGCTGCAAGGTACTGGCACTCACAGTTATCATGACTCAAAGAGCGAGACTGACCACAGTGTGGATTTCGAATCGACATCGTTCGACTGGAACGCTATGCCCGAGGACATCACCAACTGCACCGAGGCGCAAGCCGATGTCATGGCAGACCTGTTCTATAAGTGTGCCGTAGCTGCCAACAGCAAATTCCATTCGTCAATGACCTATATTGACGAAAGGCTACTGCCTCCTGCACTTATCGGCTACTTTAAGTATATGCCCACTATCCGCAACAAAGAATATGACGATGTCAAGGATAACGGCTATGCCTTACTGAAAAAAGAGATTGACGAGGGAAGGCCAGTCATAGGCTTGGTGCTGTTCAAGAAATCGAATGTCCAATACCATGCCTTTGTGGTTGACGGCTATAAAGGTGACGTGTTCCATATCAACTGGTGTCGCAACGGCGAGGGCAACGGATATTATTCGCTGGACAATCTCAACAATTCAGGACTTGAATTTGGGAGCGAACCAAAGTTTATTGTCGGCATAACCCCCAACAAGACCGACGTGCTCTATTCACCGGCATACCAAAGCGGACAATACACTAACGACTACGACCTTATAGCCACACATGAAAACATTAAGGCTGGAGTCCCGTTTACTGTTCGACAGCCGGGAATCGGTTGTTGTGGAATGGACGAGAATTTCGAGGCGAGAGCTGCACTGGTCGATAGCAAATTCAAGGTAAAGGAACTGCTTTCTGAGTGTAAGCCCTACGGTTTCTACGGAAATTGTGAAACCATAGAATGTACTTCTACCATAGATGCCGCAGAAGGCGACAGACTGTGTTTTGTGGCAAAGGAGAAGGACGACAAATACTGGAAGATTGTGAACACCAAGAGGGACAATGCCGTGTGGAACCTTCCTGCCACAGGACATGTGCCCCCGCATGCGTCGCTCACGATAGATGTTCCCGAGGGTGTGACTTATCAGTCCGTGTCGGACGGGTATCTCTATGACGGCAATCCCATACTGAGGTTCGCTCGTCAGTTCACGATACAGGTGCCCGAAGGCACTGCCTTGCAACAGACAAAGATAGTGGAAGGCGACAGGACAGAAAACCTCTGTCCGAAAAAAATCGACGGCAATACCTATAGCTATACTTATACCTTTATATCTCCCACACCGGTAAGCATCGTTGTGAAGACGTATGGCGAAGACGAGTTTGTGGAGAACTACACCATGGATCTCACCGATGACTATACCGCCCAAGACGCAATAAACGACATGGAGGTCAATCCCGATGTCATTGTGGGTTTGACGCTTAACGGCGCACAGAGCTTAAGAGACGATGATGGAGTACTGGCGTCCACGATTGTCAATCTCCGCAGGTTAGATATGTCATACAGTGAGGATTTCCTTGTGGAATATTACGTCAGGTCATTGCCATATCTGGAAGAGCTGATATTCCCCAAAGATTATTACTGCTTATACGGCCGTGGGATAGAGTATTATAACCCACGACTAAGGAAGATTACCCTTCCTCAGAGATTGTCGTCAATGGAATATGGTTTCTTTGTCAACATGACGGCTCTGACTGACCTCTATGCGCCCTTCGAGACAATGCCCACAATGGCAGAAGGCGCCTTGGACGGTGTGAACTTCGACACAGTTACGCTTCATGTTCCGATTGGTTGGAAAGAGACCTTCAGCCAAGATGCTGAATTCGGAAAATTCAAGAACATTGTGGAGGATTTGGATGTCAATGGCACCGTTTTTGAGGTTGACGGCATTTATTTTGATTGCTTATCCACCAATACCGTGAAGGTTGTCACAGCCCCGGAAGGTCATGAGTATAAGGGCGATATCGTCATCCCGTCGTCTGTAACCCACGACGGCAAGGAATACACGGTCACACAGGTGAGCCGCGAGGCATTTTGGGATAACACGGCATTGACGTCTGTCGTTATTCCTTCCACGGTGACATCGTTGGAGGAATACACCTTCTATGGCTGCACGGCGTTGGAGTCGGCACGGCTGCCCGAGACACTTGTCAAGGTGCCTGAAGCATTGTTTTGCTATTGCTCATCACTCACCGAGGTGAATTTCCCCGAATCTCTCAAGACGATAGATAAATACGCCTTCACCGAGACGGCATTGAACAACTTAATTCTTCCAGACGGCATCACTTCTATCGGCGAATATGCATTCGGAAATATGCCCTCGATCGAGACAGTGCATCTTCCCGCAAGCCTTGTGACTGTTTCAGAAATGGCATTCTTTACCCCGTCGGAGGTTATCCGTATGGATAGCAACGTCCTGCCTGAGACATTGGAGGAGATAGGTCCTCTGGCATTCTACGGTATTATGGATTGGGATGGCTCAAGTTCCATCGTGCTGCCTAAGGGCATCCGTGAGATTGGCGACGGAGCTTTCTTGTACTGTTGCTTGGAGAGTGCCTCTCTCAGTGAGGACAATGAGTATTTCTGTATTGAGGACAACATGCTTTTCAACAAGGAGAAGACACGCCTGCTGATGATGTTCAACGATGGCAATGCCCATAGGATTGTTCCGGAGGGAGTGATTACCATTGACGGCGGATGCAGCGATTACAATCCCTCGATAGAGCAGCTCGTGCTGCCATCCACATTGGAGAGCATTGGTGTTTTGGCATTCCTGGAATGTCCCAACCTTACTGATATTACGTTGAAGACTTCTACACCGCCATACTGTTTTGAGTTCTATGGGTATTATCCATTCCAATCCAGCTTCACCACTGCCACCCTGCATGTGCCAACAGGCAGCATCAATGCGTACAAGGAAGCTGACACATGGAAGGAATTCTTCAACATCACGGAGGACATGGAGACTGCTGTAAGCCACAT
>CAMAGM010000202.1 GCA_945833995.1 uncultured Prevotella sp. | reverse complement strand
AGGGCGACAATCGCCATAAGAAATACTAAGTATGCTCTTTTTATCATCTCACACGTTAGTCAAACAGGACAACCTTCTTAGGATTCTGTCCCCAAGAGGTGAAACTCTTGCAGTTGGCGAAATCGCTGGTAAAATGGTAAACAGTGCCGTTTCCACCCTTATAGAGCGTCTGCAACAGATAGATTGAGCCATTCTTACCCTTCGACAAGCCGTAGATACTGCTGCTTGCCAATTCCTTGTTGAACGACACGACCTTTGACGTGATGTCCTCCTTGGTTTTCTTCAATGGGTCGTAGTAGAAATAGGTGTTGGTGGTCTGGTATGTGTTCCAATCTGTCATTGAATACACGCAGAAGAACTTGTCGCTTCCGTCAATCTCCGAGACGTAGGTGGCATACTCGCCAGTGTCGAATGCCTTGCCGCTCTTAATGTCGTAAATCCAGAGAGGAGTGTTTGTCCAGTCAGCGCCATAGCCTTGAACTGCCACATAGTTGTCGTTGGCTGCAACGAGCTGGGTGTTGTCCATCACCTCTACATACTTCACGTAGTTGTCGTTGAAGTTGTCAGTACTTACTATAGCCATTTTGTTGCTTGTTGACGTGTAGTCGTATGAGTTTCCTATTGCTACATAGAGAACACCGTCCTCCTCAACGATGCGCTCAGGAGTCTTGCCCACGATGCAGTCGGCTTCGAGCGTGAGGTCGTCGGCGTTGAGTCTTAGGATGTAGCCACCAACGGTGGTGACATAGAGTTTGCCATCGTCAGCCACGGCATAGCGTGGTTTGCCATGATTGTCGGGGAAGGTGTGGCGGCACTGCTCTATTCCAGCCTTGTTGAGCTTGGCAATGTAGTTTGAGCCATAGACAATCACATAGACGTTGTCGTTGTAGATGATGATGTCCTGACCCGTGTCACCAAGTTGCCTTCCATTCTGCACATAGTAGAGGTCATACTCCTTTGATGTGGTAGTGTCGGCGACTGCATCGAAGAAGGCGATGCTGGCATTGTTCATTTGGTATGAACCCTCGTTCAACACATAGCCACGATGTTCGGGCAATGCAATTTTTGAGCCATACTCAAATGGATCGTAATCGTCGTCGTCGTCACTGCACGATGTCATTGCTGCCGAAACAGCCAATCCGCACAATGCGGAGAGAATAATACTTCTAAATTTCATGTCTTTAATATTTTAATTCTTAACTCTCAATTTTTAATTCTTAATTCTTATAATAGCGTTCGCCGTCACGCTTCTTCCCGGCATCGGATAATACTTTATTATCTCATACTGCTTGTTGGTGATGTTGTGGAGCGTCAGTTGGAGCGTCAGTTCCCCTACCCTTCTGATGTTCAGTTGCCGCGACAGGCTCAGCGAGTGTTCCATATAGGCGTCGAGCTGATATTGTCGGGTGTTATGTGCCAGCGAGTAGCGTTTGCCTTGTCCTGTGGCGGAGTAGCCGAGGTTTATCCAAGGTGTCGTGAGCATTGCCGATAGTCCGCCGCTTGTCTTCGGCGTATAGGGCAGTTGCGAGCCGTAAGTCGCACTGTTGTCGGTCTTGTCCTTAGCATCCTGGAGCGTGAGCGTTCCCGATGCCGTCAGCCCTAAGCCCTTTGCCAGTTCGAGTTCCGTGCCGAGAGTGGCATCAAGCCCCTTTGCCTCCACCTTGCCGAAATTGACCATCTTCCAGACGTAGGTGGAAGGGAAAGCTACGATTTTGTCGGTCACGTTGTTGTAATATCCGTCAACGGTCAGCGTAACGTATTTCATAATGCCCCATCGGCGGGAGTTCCAAGTCACGCCAACGCCATACTCGTTGGCATTCTCTGGGCGCAGCGAGGTGTTGCCTATCTGCAGATAGTAGAGATCGTTGAAAGTAGGCATGCGGAAGGTCTGCTTCACCAATGCCCTCAGATACAATGCCTCCTCGGGCAAGAGGCGGAAATTGAGCGAGAGCGAGGGTGAGAGCTTCTTTCTGTCGTCGGGAGTCTTTATGGCATATATCTCGCTCTCAGTAAGACTTTCCTTTGCGAATGTTGCCACAAGGTTGCCCTCAACGGTCAGCCTTCCCCAACGTGCCTTTGCCGCCAGAGCCGTAAGTGACGTTAGGCGAAGCGGATTGGGGCTTCCGTTTATCGTGGTGTGCAGTTTGTTGAAGGCTATGTCTTCTGCCAAGGCAAGCTCAAGCCACGAAAGAGGTTTACAGCCGAGAGTGGCAGAGGCATAGTATTCGTCCTGTCGGTTTGTCTGTACTGTCTTGCCGTTGGCATATTTCACGTCGGTGTCCTCATACTTGTTCCACGAGTGGGTGTATTTCCCCCTCAGTGCCAATCGCCATTGTGTTCCGAGTGTTTTCTTGTATGTTGTTTGGGCAAAGAAGTTCTCGTCCCATAGTCTCTCGTTGGCATTGTCGTTGTAGAGCACTACGCTGCCCGGGAGTCCGCGTTCTGAACGGTAGAAATAGGCCTTTACGGCAAGTCGGCTGCTGTCGGAGAAATGGTGGATTATGTTTCCCTCCACATGCCATTGGCTGATGTCGGAGTTGTTGCGGCGTTCCTCCGTCACTTGCGTCCCGTTTGTCAGTTTGAAGGGATAGATGCCATCGGCACGCATGAAGTCAGCATCAAGCGATGCCGTTGTGCCTTTGCCCAGTCCATGCCAGTAGCGCAGCTTGGGATTCACCTGTCCCCACGAGCCGCCAGAGACCCCGAAACGCAGTTGACTCCCACCTTTATATAATATAGGCTGTTCGGTCTCTATGGAGAGAATGGCAGCCGAGGCATAGTGGCGTGCCGACTGCATGATGTCGCTTCCTTGTCCTATGGCCATTGACAGCAGTCCAACGTTGTCCAATGATAGACGTCCTATGTCTATCTGTCCTGCCTGGGTGTTGCTCACGGTCACTCCGTCGTAGCTCACGGCAGTATGCTGTGCGCCGAGGTTTCTAACCGACACGGTTTTCATGCCTCCTATGCCACCGTAGTCCTTCACTGTGGTTCCGGCGAATTTCCTCACTGCGTCGGCAAGGTTCTGCAATCCCATCATCCTGATGTCCTCGCCACTGATTGACTGCACGGGAGTAGTCTCGAAGACGTTGGCGCGCCGGCTCTTGTCGGCAGTGACCACAACCTCTTCGATACTGTGTGTGCGCAAGGTGTCTTGTGCATCAATGCCCATCACACAACACATAGCGGCAGACAACGCTGCCAATCTCATGCACTCTTTCAAAGCTTTTTTCAAATCAAAATTGTTCCCATCCCCTTTTTCCTCGAAAGAAAGATGGTAGCGTCTCGTGACGGCAGGTCTTCTGACTTTTGCCATGTTGGAACGTCTTCCCGATCATTGTCTGTCAGTGACGTCAGTGTTCCAACCCTATAAAGGCAATTCACAGCAGCGGGACTGTCAGAGAATCGCACTCTGTTCCCATTTAATCACCTGTG
>CAMAGM010000201.1 GCA_945833995.1 uncultured Prevotella sp. | reverse complement strand
AATGCGGAACGTACGTTCCCCACTGCGGAATGTAGGTTCACCATTGCGGAACATAGAATGAATACCTATTTCTGTTGAATCTCTTTGCCTGTCTTACCCATAATGTTATAGCATATTCAATTGTATGAAAACCAGTGCAAAGATAGTGAAAATACACAAAATACACAACCTTGTGTAACACAACCTTGTGTATTTTGTGTATTTTTAACTGGTTAGATTGACTTTATAGGACAGATGACAGATTAAGTCTTTGTCGGCAACAAAATTCCCCGCAACTTTCAGCAGCATTACATAGGAAAGAGATTTTTTTAACATTAAAGTTTTTGAGATTCCGATATTTATAAGTAATTTTGTCCGCTGTAACATCACGAACCCAAAGTATCAAGTGAATTATGGAAATAGAAATCAAAGGCAAGGAACAGACATTGACAAGCAAAGAGTTGGAGGAACTCTTCCTCTCTGTGGAATGGTCGTCAGGACACTATCCCGACAAACTCGAGACTGCGATGCGCAACTACCAAACCGTGTTTACGGCTTGGGATGGCGACAAACTCGTAGGACTGATAAGCGCAATGGACGACGGCATCATGACGGCATATATACACTATCTTCTCGTCCGTCCGGAATACCAAGGCAAGGGCATCGGAGCGCAACTGATAGAGAAAACGAAGGAGAAATACAAGGATTACCTTCGCATTGTGCTCGTGGCATACACTAAGGAATGTGGATTCTATGAGCGCTGCGGATTCAAGAAGGGGGAAGGCGAAAGCCCGATGTTCATCACATCGCTGTGGACATAACACTAAAAAACGCCCTTGGTTAGCTTTGCGGAGATGAAACTATTAATGTATAATAAAGATGAAGACAAGCAAGAAAATCTTTTTGATGATTATGGCAATGCTGACAGCCATATTGCCTGTGGCACTGATGTCATCATGTAGCTCAGACAACAGCCAAGATGAACAGGCTGACGCAACCATGCGCGACGGTACTTGGGAAGGAACGGGCGAGGGGCGCGGAGGCACGATTCTCGTACGAATAACGGTGGAGAAGAACGTGATAACAAGCGCAAAGGCAATAAGCCAATCGGAATCGTCGTTCGCCCAAGAGGCACTTAACGAAGTGCTCGACAAAGCCATAGGACAATCAGACTACCTGTCGATGGAAACAGATGGCGTGACGGGAGCTACACTCACTTCAACGGGAGTGATAGACGCACTGAACATGGCAATAGACGCAGCAAAAGGAATAAGCACCGACAACGACAAGACATACACCGACGGCGAATGTGACATTGTGATTGTCGGCGCTGGCGGAGCAGGCCTTTGTGCCGCCGTGGAAGCGGCATCGCTCTCGCGCAGCATAATAGTACTGGAAAAGGAAGGCATCATCGGAGGAAATACGAACTACTCTACAGGAGGAATAAACGCCGCCGAGACTTCGGTGCAGAAAGGCTTGGGCATAGAAGACTCGAAGGACTTGTTCTATGACGACACTATGAAAGGAGGACACTATCTCAACGACCCTTCGCTGGTAAGGAGCTTCGTCGATAACGGACCACTGACCATTGACTGGCTCATAGGGCTTGGCACCGACCTGAGCGACGTAGGGCTTATGGGCGGCAGCAGCGTAAAGCGCACACACCGACCAAAGGGAGGAACGGCAATAGGTCCGCACCTGATGAAGGTACTCAAGGATGCATCGGCATCGAAGAACGTGGAAATACGCACCAACAACAAAGTCACGGGACTTTTGACCGAAGGCGAAAGGGTATGTGGAGTAAAGGTGGAGAACAAGGACGGAAGCACATATAAGATAAGGTCAAAGGCAGTGATAATTGCAACAGGAGGCTTTGGTGCCAACCTTGACATGGTGACCCGATACTGCCCCAGCCTAAAGGGTTTCCCGACACTAAACCACAAGGGTGCCACTGGAGATGCCTTCACATGGGTGGAAGCAGTGGGAGGAAGCACCATTCAGCTCGAGCAGATTCAGATACATCCCACATCGGAATACGTCAACCATATTCTGATTACCGAGGCTGTCAGAGGCAACGGTGCGATACTCGTGAATCAGGAGGGCAGACGTTTTGTTGACGAAATGCAGACACGCGACGTGGTGTCAGACGCCATTCTAAGCCAGACTGGAGGCATGGCATACCTCGTTTTCGACGAACAGGTGAGAAAGTCGTTGGCATCGATAGAGACATATTATAATCAGGGTGTCCTGAAGACGGCAACAAGCATTGAGGGACTCGCTGCCGAGATAAGCATGTCGCCGACAAGCCTCTCTGAGACAATGGCACGATATACGAAGATGCAGCAAAACGGTTGCGACGAGGACTTCGGACGTGCGGCATCGGCAATGACCGCACCACTCAACGTGGCTCCCTATTATGCCGTAGGAGTTACCCCAGCCATTCACCACACCATGGGCGGCATAAAGGTTGACAAGGACATGCACGTATTGCGAAGCGACGGAACGGCAGTGCCGGGACTTTATGCCGCAGGCGAGGTGACTGGCGGACTTCATGGCGGCAATCGACTTGGCGGCAATGGCGTTGGCGACATCGTAGTAAATGGAAAAATTGCGGGACACAATGCGGCAACGGAATAGCCAAGAGACCCTTCCGTAAAGGTTTACGGGCTTTTTTCGTTAATATGTGTTTATGAATATGCACATTTCGAGCAAAAATGTGTAATTTTGCAGCCGTTATTTCATTATAGTATTATGACGCATAATTTATTAGCAGGAAAGCGTGGTATTATCTTCGGCGCATTGAACGAAGATTCCATCGCATGGAAAGTGGCCGTGAAGGCCGTAGAAGAAGGTGCAAAAATCACATTGAGCAACACCCCAATGGCTCTGCGCATGGGTCAGCTCGACGAGCTGAGCAAGCAGCTCGACGCACCAGTAATCCCAGCCGACGCAACAAGCGTCGAGGATCTTGAGAAAGTATTCAGCGAATCAGTAGAGAAGCTCGGCGGTCCTGTCGACTTCGTTCTCCACTCTATCGGTATGAGTCCCAACGTGCGTAAACACCGCACCTACGACGACCTCGACTACAACTATCTGCAGAAGACGCTCGACATCTCCGCCATCTCGTTCCACAAGATGCTGCAGGTGGCAAAGAAGCAGGATGCCATTGCCGAATATGGTTCTGTAGTGGCTTTGACTTACGTCGCTTCGCAGCGCACATTCTTCGGCTACAACGACATGGCAGACGCCAAGAGCATGCTTGAGAGCATAGCCCGCAGCTTCGGCTACATCTATGGTCGTGAGAAGAACGTAAGAATAAACACCATATCACAGTCGCCTACGCCAACAACGGCAGGCAAGGGCATCAAGGACATGGAGAACCTCATGGACTTCTCCAACAAGATGTCGCCTCTTGGCAACGCCTCTGCCGACGACTGCGCAAACTACTGCGTGATGATGTTCTCCGACTTCACCCGCAAGGT
>CAMAGM010000200.1 GCA_945833995.1 uncultured Prevotella sp. | reverse complement strand
AAAAAGACGGAGTCTTTTAAATTAAGAATTAAAAATTAAAAATTAAAAGGACTTCGTCCTTAAAGGGTAAAAGGACTTTGTCCTTAAAGATTAAAAGGGCGATGCCCTTAAAGATATTTAATGAACATTTTAGTGCTTGGCACTTTAACGTAGTTTTAATGAACATTTCTTTATGTCCGAACTCCATCCTTTGGTAAAAGACCTTGCGTTGATATTGGTCGTTGCCGGTATCGTAACTCTGATATTCAAGAAGTTGAAGCAACCCTTGGTATTGGGATATATTGTCGCGGGATTCCTTGTAAGCCCACACATGCCCTATACCATGTCTGTCATGGACAAGGCAGACGTACAGTCGTGGGCGGATATTGGAGTCATCTTCCTTCTTTTCTCCCTTGGTCTTGACTTCTCGTTCAAGAAGATTCTGAAGATGGGGGCGGCACCCATTATTGCCGCCATAACCATAATCTTCTGCATGATGTTCCTCGGCTTTGCCGTTGGCAAGTCGTTCGGGTGGAGCCAGATGGACAGTATCTTCCTCGCCGGTATGCTCGCCATGTCGTCAACCACCATTATTTATAAGGCATTCGACGACATGGGTCTCCGCCAGCAGCATTTTGCCAGTCTCGTCATGAGTGTTCTCATTCTTGAGGACATCCTTGCCATAGTCATGATGGTCATGCTCTCGTCCGTTGCCCGTGGCAGTAATCCCGATGGTGGCGAGATGTTAGGAAGCGTCATGCGCATTGGCTTTTTCCTTATCCTTTGGTTCATCATCGGCATTTCCATTTTGCCGATGTTTCTCCGTGTCACCCGAAAACTTATCAACGAGGAAACGCTACTCGTCGTTTCCTTAGGTCTATGCTGCCTTATGGCTGTCGTATCTACTCAGGTTGGATTCAGCAGCGCCTTCGGTGCTTTCGTTATGGGAAGCATACTTGCCGAGACCATCGAGGCAGAGAAAATCATAAAGCTCGTAGAGCCTGTGAAGAACCTCTTTGGTGCCATCTTCTTTGTGTCTGTAGGTATGCTCGTTGACCCAAACATCCTCGTTGAGTATGCCGTGCCTATTTGTGTCATCGTCGTCACGATCCTCCTTGGACAGAGCATCTTTGGCTCGTTTGGCTATCTGTTGAGCGGACAGACGTTGAAGACCGCCATGAAATGTGGTTTCTCCATGGCGCAGATTGGTGAGTTCGCCTTCATCATTGCCTCGCTTGGCTTGTCGCTCGGGGTCATCAGCAATTTCCTCTATCCAGTAGTCGTAACGGTGTCGGTCATCACGACCTTCCTGACACCTTATATGATACGTGCCTCGGAGCCTTGCTACAAGATGCTCGACCGTCGGCTGCCAAAACGCACCGTACAGTTCCTCAACAACATCACACTTGGTCATCCCTCAGGAGCAGGTGCGAAGAACAATTGGAAGAGCCTTTTGACACAACTTGCCATCAACACCGTCATCTATTCAATACTCTCCATAACGGTAACAGCAGTTATGCTTACCTTTTTCCTTCCATTCATTCGTCATCTGCTTGTGGGTTGGCATTGGACGGCAAACTTCATTTGTGGTTTCATCACCATTGTTGCCATGTCGCCGTTCCTCCGTGCCATGGTGGTGAAGAAAAACCATAGCGAGGAATTCAAGGCACTTTGGGCAGAGAGTCGCATGAACCATCTGCCACTCATTTTCACCATACTCGTCCGGGTGATCATTGCCTGCTCGTTCGTGTTCTATGTGTTCAACTATCTCAGCCGTTTTGCCGATGCCCTGATCATTGCCTTGGCAGTGGCAGTCATCATCCTGTTCGTCCTTTCACGCGGACTCAAGCACAGCTCTATACGCCTTGAGAGAATGTTCATACAGAATCTGCGCTCGCGCGACATCGAGGCGCAGATGCGTGGTCGCAAGCGCCGTCCGCTCTATGCTGGCCATCTTCTCGACCGCAATATCCATATCAGTGAGATTGACGTCCCGATAGACTCCCTTTGGATTGGGCAGACACTGCAACAGCTCGAGCTTCGCCAGCGTTTCGGCGTTCACGTGAGCAGCATATTACGAGGCAACCACCACATCAACATTCCCGACGCAAAGGAGATTATTGTCCCTTCAGACCGACTGCAGATTATTGGCGACGACCACCAGCTCTCACAGTTGGCGGAAACGCTGAAGATTGAGGTCTTTGCCACCGATGAGCATGACTATCAGGAAATGAAGCTTCGCCAACTTGTCATCACCGGCTCGTCACCTCTCCTTGGCATTTCCCTAAAGGACAGCGGCATACGCGACCACTACAAATGTATGGTTGTAGGTCTTGAAGAAGGCAAGGAGCGTCTCTCCCAAGTTCCCCCCTCAAGAAAATTCCGCAAAGGCGACATCGTATGGGTCGTTGGTGAGGAAAAGAATCTTAAAGAGCTGATGCAGTAGCATCCAAGTGTAGTAATTCGACCTGTATGGTTGGGAAAGCGGGCTGTAAGCACAACAAGACCATAGCCCAGGGCAGAGCGAAGCGGCACCCTGGGTTTAGATGCGACCGCAAATGCTGAATATCGAGCAGATAGCCCAATTATTCAATAAGGGTAGAACTACAATAAGTGGTCATATTTCCAATATTTTCAAAGAAGGTGAACTTGAAGAAAAAGTGGTATGTCGGAAATTCCGAACAACCACTCAACATGGCGCAATAGAGGGGAAAACACAGTCGAAGGAGGTGAAGTATTACAACCTTGATGTTATCATTTCCGTAGGTTACCGTGTCAAATCAATTCAAGGCACACGCTTCAGACAGTGGGCAACACAACGACTGCATGAGTATATTGTGAAAGGATATACCATGGATGACGAGCGGTTGAAAAACCTTGGAGGAGGCAGTTATTGGAAGGAACTGCTCGACCGCATTAGGGACATACGTTCATCAGAAAAGGTGCTTTATCGTCAGTTTGTGAGCTATTATGACTGTATTGTGAATATTTTATCTCTTGCCATCCTTCGGTATGGTCTCGTGATGCCTTCGGGACACTCGCTATGAGTTTGTCAATAAAAAAGTATTTGTTGTGGTCAGCAATTTCCAGCAATTAAACAGCAATAGTCAGAAATGTTTTCGACCTGTACGGTTGATAACCTCTGCCTGTCCGCTGGTAGGGGCTTTACTTTATGTAAGTCCGTAGCCCGCAAGGGCTTTTGGCAGTGTAGAACGCCTGACGAAAATCCGCCGATAGTGGATGATGTTGTCTTATTCAGCGTAGTCCAATGAAGGTATCTTCATGAAAATTGTATGTCCTTACTTTCAAAAAAGCTGAGAATTGTTTGGCAGATTGCAAATAAATCCTTAACTTTGCCACGTCAAAATCATTCACCGTGCTTCGGCACGAGGGTGATTACGACAGACATATTATACAAAGGCGTATTTCGCGCATTGGTTTTGACTTGTCGAAATCCTAGGAAAATTTCAACAATCCTGTCATAAACAAGGCAACGATACGCCCTACGGGTTATGTATATTCATGCCCTAAATGCGCCTTGGCGAAAGCCTTGGCGCACGATGGGTGTATAGTACA
>CAMAGM010000199.1 GCA_945833995.1 uncultured Prevotella sp. | reverse complement strand
TCATTGGAGCACTCGTGGCGCTTGCCGCCAATCATCGTATAGGAGTCCTTTATCGTTTCTATAGGCATCTTTGCCTTAAGTGTCAGTTCCTTTCCTCCGCCATCCTTCATGAGCATACCGACATTAGCTATCTCCAAGACTTCCTGTGCGTTGTCGCCATTGTGATAAACCACGGCAAAGCCATTGCCTTTTTCTCTCCACTCCACCTTACCATTTGGAGACACAACTTGTGCCATGGCAGTGTTTTCCACCGCCACAGCACAAGCCATTGTAATGAATGTCGCAAGCAGTCTGCGACACGTTGAATAAGTCATAATCAAACTCTATTGTTATGGATATTACTTTGTTATTTTCAATACTGGTGCAATGCCGTTTGTCGGGCTTGGCAACTGCACTTCAAGCCCTTCCGTTGTCTGCTTTGCCTTTAGTTTGCCATATCCGAGGAGTTCCACCTTAGTGATTGACTTGCGGAAATGGGGATTGCCCTTGGCGAGCGATTTTACTATTAGTTTGCCGTCTGCAGGCCATCCGAGAGGAGTGACATAGAGATGTTTCTTCGTCTGGTTGAAGCGGATGTCGGCAGAGGTCATGCCCGTAAACTGCCCATCATTGAACCCTTGGGCATTAAGCTTTATGTCCTTCTCAGCCACAGGTCCCTCACCAAACTTCACCCATGGGCGTGTGCCTATGATGCTCTCCTTATTGACGTTCATCCACGCCTCTATGCCATCGAGCACTGCTGCTTCTTTCTCGTCGTATGTTCCGTCGGCACGAAGTGGAATGCTGAGCAAGAGGTTTCCGTTCTTACTTACGATATCCACAAGTTGCTTGATTACGTCGGCAGCCTTCTTATATCCTCCGCGCTCATAAATGGAAGTGTTGTAGTGCCAACCGCCGATGCAGTTGCACGTCTGCCAAGGCTCATCCACAATCTCGTTGGGCGCACCTCGCTCCACATCCCAAGTGAGAGCCTTGCGCTGCTCATCGTCGAGAATCTTTCCGAACATCACGGCACGAGGGTTCTTGTTGTAGAAATGAGAGGCAATCTTCAGTCCGCAGTCGCTGATGTCATGGAAAGGCACAACAGTGACATCGAAATAGATGAGGTCGGGCTGATAGCGGTTGATGGCATCGAGGGTGCGATCGTAGAAGTTGGTGACATATTCCTTCGACGGCAGAGTGGCGCCATTGCCCCAAGCCCACTGCGAGTGTATGCGGTTGTTAGCCCACGAGCGGTCGCTCATCGGGTGGTTCTGCGCATAGAAGTCCTGCGGGTCATATCCTTCCCACCACTTTCCCTTGCCGTCTGCCTTGGTGAGTTTGCCGTCGTAATATACTCCTGCCTTTGGGCCGTTGACATCGTATCTCTGTGCCGGCTCATACCAAGTCCAGGCATGGTCAGCATGGAACGAGATGCCGAGCGGCAGTCCGTGTTTCTTTGCAGCCTTAGCCCAACCGTCGATCAAGTCTTTCTTCGGACCGATATTCACTGAGTTCCATTTCTGATATTTCGAGTCCCATAGGTCGAAGTTATCGTGATGGTTACCTAACACGAAGAAATACTGCGCACCGAGTCGCTTGTAACGCTCCACGAGTTTGTCGGGATCCCATTTCTCAGCCTTGAATAGGGGCAGGATGTCCTTGAACCCGAACTCCGAGGGATGTCCGTAGTGTTCCACATGATATTTATATGCCCAAGAGCCTTCCATATACATCTCTCGAGCCATCCAGTCGCCCGAGCCTTCCACACACTGCGGTCCCCAGTGCGCCCAAATACCAAACTTGGCATTACGGAACCACTCCGGTGTCTTGTGTTTCTTGAGCGATTCCCACTGCGGCTGATACTGTCCCTCAGCCATTTTCTCGTTCTCGTTAGTCACTGGCACTTTGTATTCCTGTGCATGAATGCCTGTAGCGCAGGCAAATGCCAATAGTAATGTTGCAATAGTTTTATTCATAGCATTTATTGTTTTTGAAGTGATTTATTTGTTTTCAAGATAAAAGTATCATCGTAGGCAGCAAATTGCTGCTGATTGCCCAAAGGAAAAACAGGCAAAAGACGAGGATCAAAGGAATGTTTTTTTTCATAACTCCTTTATCTCCTAATTAAATTTCACCAGCACCCTAAACACCTTCCCCGGTGCCTCCACCCATTTCTCCATCGCCTTGGGAGCTTCCTTGGGCGAGCACTCCATACTGATAAACTTGTCCACAGGGCATGTGCCGCGCTCAAGATAGTGGATGACGGCACGGAAGTCAGAGGGCATGGCATTGCGCGAACCACGGATGTCGAGTTCCTTCTGTACGAAGAACTTCGTCTGGAACGACACGTCGGTCTTGGCATAGCCGATGCAGATGACGCGACCCGTGAAAGCCACCTCATCCACTGCCATCTGATAGGTAGGCGCACTGCCCACTGCCTCAATCACCACGTCGGGACCAAAACCGCCAGTCATCTCCAACAGTCGGGCATGAACATCCTCGGTCTTGCTGTTGATAGTGTAAGAAGCACCCATCTCGCGAGCCAAGGCGAGTTTCTCGTCGTCGATGTCGGCAGCAACCACGGTGGCACCACGGAGAACAGAGCGCACTATAGCTCCCATGCCCACCATTCCGCAACCTATCACTAACACTACGTCAATATCCGTCACTTGTGCCCTCGACACGGCATGGAAGCCTACGCTCATCGGTTCAACCAATGCACATGTTCGGGGAGTGAGCAGTCCTGCGGGAATGACTTTCTCCCACGGCATGACGAGATACTCGCGCATCGCTCCGTCGCGCTGCACACCGAGCGTCTGGTTGTCCTTGCAGGCATTAGGGCGACCGTTGCGACACGACGCGCACTTGTTGCAGTTGGTGTAGGGATTTACCGTTACGGTCATTCCCGGCTTGAGTCCTGCTGGTACCTCGCTACCAACCTCAACTATGGTTGCGCCCACCTCATGTCCCGGTATCACGGGCATCTTCACCATCGGGTTCTTACCGAGGAACGTGCTGAGGTCAGAGCCGCAGAATCCCACATAATCCATTTTCAGAAGCACCTCCGTGGGCTTCAGTTCTTTCACGTTTGCTATCTCAACGAGCGTCATCCTGCGCTCTTCTGTTATCTGTATTGCTTTCATAATCTTTTTATTTATGAAGTTTTGAAAACCTCACTCACTCATATTTTTTATATACGGTAATTCCACGAGTTTATCAAAACCGTAGAACCTCTTTGCGTTACCGCCGAGGAAGGCAGCCTTGTCGGCATCACTCATTTCGCTCGACTTCCGGACAAAGTCGTATGACATACGATAGGTTATCGCAGTTATGGTTCGCGGATAGTCGCTTCCCCACATCAGTCGGTCGATGCCCACCCAATCGGCAGCCTTACGTATGCTTCTCACTGCCGAGGGGAAAGGATAGAACTCCGCATTGAAGAGCCATGTGATACCACCCGACTCTATCATCACGTTCTTGCCATGAAGGGCGAGCTTCACCTGACTCTCGAATGCCGACGTAGTAACCATGCCAAAATGACCTATCGCCACTTTAAGGTTAGGACACTTCTCGATAATCTCTCCCATCT
>CAMAGM010000198.1 GCA_945833995.1 uncultured Prevotella sp. | reverse complement strand
TAGCGGCTCATGAACTTGTCAACACGACCTGCGGTATCCACAAGCTTGCTCTTGCCCGTGTAGAACGGATGCGAGGTGCTTGAGATTTCAATCTTTACCACTGGGTAAGTCTCGCCTTCAAATTCTACTGTGTCGTTTGTCTTGCAAGTAGAACGAGTAAGGAACATATCGCCGTTGGACATATCCTTGAATACGACGGGGCGATAGTTCTCTGGATGAATTCCTTTTTTCATTTTTGTTTTATATTATTGTTATAATTAATTATAATTCCTCTTTTGGTCGGCAAAGGTACTAATTTTTTCCCATTCTTGCAAATCTTTTTGCCACTTTTTCTCATTCTAACCAAAAAATAGTCCATTATCGTTTGTTGTTTCGGATATATTTTGTACTTTTGTGCCGTAATATCATTACTAACAGTTTATGGAACTATATAAATATAATAAGGTGAGAACTCTTACTGTCTGTTCCTTCATCGCTGTCGCCGTTGCCTCAATGGCTGCGACAAAGCAGGGACAGGACGACCATGCCATTGGCTTCTACAACGTGGAGAACCTTTTCGACACACATCACGATGAGGGTAAGCTCGACGAGGATTTCCTTCCCGACGGAAAGAACGAATGGACTCAGGCGAAATACACCCACAAACTTGCCAACATGGCAAGAGTTCTCTCTGAGATGGCCACCGACAAGGTGGGTGCAAAGGGATGCGACATAATCGGACTTGCCGAGGTGGAGAACAGTCGGGTGCTGACCGACCTGCTCGCACAACAGCCACTAAAGCAGCGTGGCTATAAGTTCTGCCACATCGAGGGACCCGACATGAGAGGCATCGACTGTGCCTTGCTCTACAATCCGAAGAAATTCAAGCTACGCAACGCGAGGCTCGTCCCATACGTTCAGGTGTTGGAGAAAGACAGTGCTTTCCACACCCGTGGCTTCCTAACCGTGAGCGGCACATATTGTGGCGAGCACCTTACTGTTGTGGTTTGCCATCTGCCAAGCCGTGGAGCAACGGAGTTCTACCGCCGTCTTGGTGCCAAGCAGATAAAGGCACTGCGCGACTCGCTCATTGCCGACGACCCGCAGCTGAAGCTCATCGTCATGGGCGACATGAACGACGACCCAATGGACAAGTCGATGGCTGTGGAGCTTCAAGGTAGGCGCAACGTGTCGGAAGTGGGCGAGGGCGATATGTTCAATCCCTGGTGGGACGACCTTGCCGAGGGAAGGGGAAGCATGATCTTCAAGGGTCTGCCTAACCTTTTCGACCAGATACTTCTCTCACCGTCGCTCGTCCGTGCCGGGGGAAATACCCTGCAGTATGCCGACCATGAGATTTTCTCCCGCGACTATTTGCTCAATCCCACGGGCACATTCAAGAACTACACCAAGCGCACCCATTCGGGCGCTACATGGCTCGATGGCTATAGCGACCATCTCCCAACAATCGTTTATCTGAGAAAATAACTCAAACAATATGAAAATAATAGGAGTAGCAGGCGGTACGGGCTCAGGCAAGACCACCGTAGTAAGGAAAATAGTTGAGGCTTTGCCTCCGCATCATGTAGCGGTAGTGCCGCTCGACTCGTACTATAACGACACCACGGGCTTGACGCCAGAGGAGCGAAGGGCAATAAACTTCGACCACCCCGACGCCTTCGACTGGGCACTGCTCAACAAGCATGTCCGTCAGCTCAAGGCGGGTGAGGCTGTGGAGCAACCTACCTATTCCTACATTCTGAGCAACCGCTTGCCTGAGACCATCCATGTGGAGCCGAAGCCCGTGATTCTGATTGAGGGCATCATGACCCTCGTCAACAAGGAGCTGCGCGACATGATGGACATAAGGATTTTCGTTGATACCGACTCCGACGAGCGACTCATACGCAACATACAGCGCGACGTGGTGGAGCGCGGAAGGACGGTTGACATGGTAATCGACCGCTATCTCAAGGTGCTGAAACCAATGCATGAGCAGTTTATCGAGCCATCGAAGAAATATGCCGACATCATCATACCGCTTGGAGGTGAGAACAAGACAGGCATCAACATCATCAAGACCTATATTGAGAAAGTGGTGAGATAAATGAAGACAACACTCTATCTCGTGCGCCATGGCGAGACCTTCGACAACGTGAACCGAATAATGCAGGGACAGACCCAAGGACAGCTGAACCCTACAGGCATACAGCAGGCTGAGGAAGTGGCTCTGCGAATGGCTGACGCACCGATTGACGCAGTGGTTTCGAGCGACTTGCGTCGTGCCATTGCCACAGCTGAGATTATTGCCCGTCCGCACGGTCTCCCTGTCGTCACCACCCCGTTGCTCCGTGAGCGCGACTGGGGAAGTTTCACTGGCAGATACATTCCCGACCTCAAGGACGAGAAATGGCCGAGCGACATTGAGACGCTCGACCAACTCCAATCAAGGGCGTGTCTTTTCATGGATTTTGTGCGTGAGAGTTATGCTGGTCAGCATGTGGTTGCCGTTGGGCATGGCATCATCAACAAGGCCATTCAGTCTGTCTTTTTCCACAAGGAGATGAAGGATGTCAAGCCAATGGCGAATGCCGAGATTAGGATTCTTGAACTTTAGCCTCCGTTTTTACATTCTCTTTGTCTGAACTTGTCGTGAGCCGCCTGTTGACTGTCTGAAGCTGCCGCCACCCTTGTTGGTCGATGGGCTGCCGCTGCGGCTTCCTATCGAACTGCGCGACTGGCTGAAATTGCGACTTCCTACAGAGTTGCGCGACTGATTGAAGTTGCGGCTTCCTACAGAGCTGCGCGATGTTCCGCTCTCACGGTTTCTGTTTTGCTGGAAACTGTTTTGGCGGTCAGTCCTCATTTCCCGCTGAATGTTGTTCCAACTGCGTGTTGAGCTGTTCAGGCGGTCATTGTCCTTCTTTCCCACAGTCACTCTTGTTGAGCTGTTGCGGTCGCTGCCGTTGTTGCGGTCAAATCTGAACGAGCCGTTGCGGTTGCCTATGTTCCTGTCAGTTCCGCTCTGCAAACGGCGGTCGTTGTTCCTATTGATTGTACCTTTGTCCCTGCGGTCGTTGTTCGAACCTATTGTTCTGCGGTCGTTGTTCGAGCCAACGTGCCTATTGTTGTGGTTGATGTCGCCCCTGTCCCATCTGTCTCTCAGTCCGCTATGGCTTACAGTGCTGCGGAAGTGGTCCTTACGGCCGTGGTAGTAGCTTCGTCCGCCGTTTGAGCGCCAGCTGTGTCCTCCACGATAGCTTACATAAACCGTTGGGTGAGAGAAATAGTAGTAGTGGCGGTGAGGATAGCGGGCGTAGATTCCGAAGTGCCAGCAACCTGCGTCCCAGTAGAGAGGACGATAGAAATAGGTTGCGGCGCGGAATGCTGTCCACTGCCAGTCGAAGAGAATATAGCTCAGGTCGAGGTTGCGGCGTGTCCAGTAGGTTCCATACACATCGTCAACACTCGTCACTCCCATCAGGTAGTCGAGGTTTATCTCGTAGGCAGCGTCGTACTGTGCGTCGTTCAGGTTCAGCTCGTATGCCATCTTGTCCGTCAGGAACAGAGCCTCCCTGCGTGCCTGTTCGTAGC
>CAMAGM010000197.1 GCA_945833995.1 uncultured Prevotella sp. | reverse complement strand
TAGGAATGAGCAGCAGAGGCTCGAAGTCTTTCTTGATTGCAAGGTAGATGAGCACTGCACCCACTACAATCATTATGAGGTTTCCCGCCGTTGCATTGGCAAAGCCAGTGTAGGTAAGAAACTCAGTGAAATTCTCTGCTATAAAATTTGTGAATCCCATAATTCAAATTGTCTTTATCCGATGGTGAGCAATGTGGCGCCTTCCATGACAGAGTCGCCCTGGTTGACTAATATCGACGTAACAGTACCGCTGTTCTCTGCCTCGATGTTGTTCTGCATCTTCATAGCCTCGAGAACGAGTACGGTGTCGCCCGCGTTGACCTTGTCGCCAACCTTGACGTTGATGGACGAGATAGTTCCTGGCAGTGGGGCCTTCACAGCAGCGCCTGCGCCTGCTGGAGCCGCTGGTGCGGCTGGCCTTGCTGCCGGGGCTGGAGCTGGTGCGGCAGCTGCTACAGGAGCCACGACCTTTGGACGTGTGATGGCCTTGGCAGGATTGATAGGCTGCTTCAGCTCAACCTCGAAAGGAATGCCGTTTACAGACACCTTGGCGATGTTGCCTTCCATCTCTTCGATTTCTACTTCGTAGTCAACACCTTGTACTTTATATTCAAACTTGTTCATATTGTCTTAAATACTTTAATGCTTATTTTTAATACTTTAATTTCCAAAGGATTACTCGTGGAACTGGGTCATCTGTGGGAGTTCCTGGTTCCATTCGGTGTTCTTAGGCTTGATGGTGATGATACCGCTCTCCACGTCGTGGACGTTGTCCTGATACTGCTTGAGTGCCATGGCAATGACGGCGATATATACCTCCTTGTCAATACCCTTTGACTTCAAGCCATCCTGCAGGATAACGTTGGTCTTGTGGCCAATCTCGACGGTCTTCTCAACAGTCTTGACACCAGCCTTGACTGGCTGGATCTTGGCAACCATGGAGCGATGCTTCATGAAGATGCCGAAGAAGGTGAAGAAGACGAAGAGCAGTGCGAGGCAGAAGAAGACGATGCCCATGGCGAGGACTGTGATTCCGAAACCATGAGGATCCTCACGCTTCAGCTTTGCCGTCTTTGTCTCGACGATGTCGGTGAGGTTGGAAATGCCAGGTGTCACCTGCTCAGTCTGCTTTACGACCCATGTTGTGGAACCATCCTTCTGACGGGCGTAAGAGGTGTTCTCGGCGAGTACAGGCACCGTCACAGAGTCTATGAGCTGTGTAGCGTTGCCACTGTAGAGACCGACCCATGTGGGTTTTGACGGGTCGATTTTGACTGTGAGATGCAGCGAGCCTTTAGAGGGCATGCTGTTGCAAAAGAGTAGAAGGTGCTGGTGACCTCCCATTGAAGTGCGTGGTTCGCCACTTGGAATGGCACTCATGCGCTTCATGCGCTCTGGCACACTCATCTTTGGATCGAGTACGGTGCGGTCGGTGGTTACGAACATGCCACGGATGTTGTATGTCGTGAACGACACGTTGGCAATTTCTATCCACGCCTCACGCTGACCGTATTCATCTTGCAGATTGGCAGTGTTGCCTGTCATCACTTCGTTAATCTTGATGCTTCGCTCCACTTGGGCGTGCATCACAGAAGATCCGGCGAGCAACAAGGTGCCTAACAGTAATCCGAATTTGTTCATTTGTGTACGTTTATTATTATTTTTAATTATTTAGAATTTCAATTCCTATGCTCCGCAGCACAGCAGAATGATTACCTGCGCAGTGAAGATGCGGAGGAACATGCTGAGCGGATAGACCGTGGAGTAGCCCACTGCGGGAGCCTCTGTTGAGCACGACTGGTTGGCGTATGCCAATGCTGGTGGGTCGGTGTAGGTTCCGGCAAGCATACCCATGATGGTGAAGTAGTTGAACTTGTACTTCAGTCGGGCTATCGTACCTATTATTAATATAGGTATGACGGTGATGAGGAAACCTGTATATACATATTTGAGACCGTCGCCCTGGATTACGGTGTCCCAGAATCCGGCACCTGCCTTGATGCCGACACTGGCGAGGAAGAGCACGAGACCTATCTCACGCAGCATCATGTTGGCACTGGTGGTGGTGTAGGTGACGAGATGCACCTTATAGCCGTAGCGTCCGATGAGGATGGCAATGATGAGTGGTCCACCTGCTATACCAAGTTTCATTGGCACGGGCATTCCAGGTATGGCGAAAGGCAGTGAGCCGAAGATGATACCCATTACTATGCCGAGGAATATGGTGGCGATGTTTGGTGCCTCAAGACGCTTGATGGAGTTGCCAAGCACGTCGGCTACACGGTTGACAAGGTCTTCAGGACCTACAACCATCACACGGTCGCCAACCTGAAGTGGAAGGCGTGGCGTGGCGAAAAGCTCCATGCCCTGACGGGTGACGCGGGTGACGTTAACGCCGTAGGCACTTGAGAAGTGCATCTGTCCAAGGGTCTTGCCGTTGATGGACGACTTGGTTACGAGTATTCGCTTTGATACGAGTGGCTGGTCGGTGTTTTCCCACTCGACCTGAATCTCAGGACCTATGAATGCGATGATAGCCTCGGCGTCGGCTTGTGCGCAGACGATAAAGAGTTGGTCGCCAAGCTCAAGCACTGTGTCGCGGTTAGGTATGGTGACGTGTCCGTCGTGGAGCAGTCGTGAGCATACGAAGTCGCGGTTTAGGAAGTCGTGGATCTGCATTATGGTGCGTCCTGCGAGGTAGGAGTTGGTTACCTGCAGGTGCATCTGATGCGGTTTCACATGAGTGTCCTCGGCGTTGGCTGCCTTCAGTTCCGCCTCTTCCTTCTCAAGGCTGATTCGGCAGATGAAACGTATGGCTATGGTAGCGCCGATGATGCCAACCACACCAAGCGGATAGGCACAGGCATAGCCCGATGCAATCTGTGGCAGGTTGTCGGTGAACACGCTGTTGAGCGCCTCGTTGGCGGCACCAAGACCAGGCGTGTTGGTAACGGCTCCGTAAAGAGTTCCGACCATCATCGGCAGGTTGTGCGGATTGGTGGTGTCGAAAAAGAGATAGTAGCATGCGAACATCACGGCGATGTTTAGCAGCACTGTCGAGGCGGCAAGTCCGTTGAGCGTGACTCCACCCTTACGGAAACTCTCGAAGAAACCAGGACCCACCTGCAGACCAATCATGAAGACGAACAGGATGAGACCGAAGTCCTGAATGAATGTGATAATGTTTACAGGAGCCGTCAAGCCGAAGTGTCCGGCAAGGATTCCTGCGAAGAGGACGAACGTAACGCCCAAAGCAATGCCTCCAAACTTAATCTTTCCCAAAAGCACTCCCACGGCTATGACAAGCGCGTAGAGCATGGCTATGTGGGCAACCGATTCAGTTGAGGTGAACAGATTAATTAGCCATTCCATAAAATACTATACTTTATTTGCGGTTGCAAAATTAGCCAAAATATTACTCAAATTAGAATTTTTGTGCAACAATTTTTAAAAGAAGCCCCAACTTTTTGAATATTTCACAATTTTCCGCAATTTTCTTTCCATTTTTATATAAATACAAAAATTATTCGCTATCTTTGCACACGCATTTCGAGGTTGTTGTCAGCAACAACTGTATCATTGTGCAGATATAATAAACTTATATAATAATTAAAAACGACC
>CAMAGM010000196.1 GCA_945833995.1 uncultured Prevotella sp. | reverse complement strand
CAAACGAGCCGTAGATGGCGTTGTAGCTCGACACCCATATCTGCGAGTTGATGTAGGCAAGTTGCAGGATCTGCATAGCCACACCTGCCATGATGCCAGGCACAATGCAGTAGGAGATGCGCACATGGGTGTTTGGCACAAAGACGTATAGCCCGATGAACAGCATCGACATGATGACGTAGGGCAAGAGATTGATAACTATGCTCACCGTTGGCGTCAGTACGTGGACGTAGGGCATCGAATGTGCCACGGAGGTGAGGAAGAAACTCAAACCCGAGATGATGACTATCGCTATCGGGAAGAGGAATAGCATCGCCATATAGTCGGTGAATGTACGGAACAGCGTCCTCTGTTTCTTCACCTGCCAAATGCCGTTGAACGCCCTCTCGATGTTCATCACGAGAATCAGCACCGTGTAGAGCATCACCACGAGACCCACACCGAGGAACACGCCACTCTTGGTGTGTATCAGATAGCTGTTGACAAAGCCAATGATGGTGTCTGCCACGGCGGGTTGCGAGCTGAAAGCCTCACGGAACCACACTTCTATATACTTGTTGTAACCGAAGCCTCGAGCCACAGCAAACACCACGGCCATGATGGGCACTATGGCAAGCATAGTGGAGTAGGTTAGGGCGGAAGCCTCTCCCACGACCCTCTTTGCCGTGAAAAACCTTACGGCAAGCATCAGCCGACGCCATGCCTTGGCTATCACTCGTTTGACGATGTCTCGATACACTTTTTCGGTTGCGCTCTGATTATCGTTGAAAAAAGGAAGCACTGCCCCTATAAGCCGGGTTCTGTTCACCACTGCGAGCAGCGGCGCGCCTGTCATTTATCTAATCCGTATGTCACCACACGGCTTAAGCATTCTACCCTCCATCGCAGCGCGAGGCATTTGGGCGGACAACCCTTTTAACGATGGTTTACATGAACTTGCAGCCCCCAGAAGGCACAGCCCGCCGATCGCCCGACGGCTGGTGGTCTCTTACACCACCTTCTCACCCTTACCACACACAAGGCGTGGCGGTTGTTTTCTTCTGCCTTTATCCTGCTGTCACCAACAGCTTCCACTTTCAGAAGTGGGGCGTCCTATGCTGCCCGGACTTTCCTCTCGTCCCGCCTTTCAGCAGCACCAGCGACAAGCCGTGACAGTGTTTCCGAGTGCAAAGGTAGTGCAAATTGAGCGAAGAACAAAATAAAAAAGCAATTTTTTTATTTTTTCTTCCGAGATGCAGCCTACCTTATGCAAAGGTAGTGCAAATTGAGCGAAGAACAAAATAAAAAAGCAATTTTTTTATTTTTTCTTCTGGGAAGGTTAACTTGTTAACTCAATTTTTTCCTATAATCAAGCTTTACTACAATAAAAAGATTGTCTTCTTAGAGATTCTCGCGCGCGTATTAAAAGGTATATTATTACTTATAATAATTATAGTTCAACATATACTAAAGGGAGTAGGGGAGACAGACTACTGTTGTCGGCACACGATGCGATAGATGAAAAAAATGGTGTTAACAAGTTAACAAGTTAACCTTTCCATTTTTCTCCCAACGAAAAATTTGCTACGTCGCGACGCAACAAATCATACGTCGCGAGAAATGTGGTTAATTTATATTTCATCGGTGGGACATAACAGCAAACAGCCGTTAACGGAAAATGTTAAACTGTTAAATTGCGACAAATGATTAGTACAAAATGACTGATTAACACTTTTTGCGCATATCTTTGCACCCGAAAAACAACAAGATACGATATAAACATAAATATATTGACAATGAAAAAGATTTGGAATTACATCTTACCAGCTATTAGCTTGGTAGCCATCGCTTTCTCGGTGGCAGCTTTCAACAGAGCAGAGGCAGCCAACAGGACAGACGCAGCTCCTGTGGCAGTAGGTCAGCCAGTTGACCTTACATACGCAGCAGACAAGGCACTGCCCTCGGTGGTACACATCAAGTATGTTCAAAACTCCAAGGTGAAGACAGTTGAGGTGCAGAGCGACCCGTTCAGCGACTTCTTCGATCCCTTCGGCGGATTCTTCGGACGTGGCAATGGTGGCACACAGAAGCGTCAGGTGCAGACACCTAAGCGCACCGCTACTGGCTCAGGAGTAATTATCTCTGCTGACGGATATATTGTGACCAACAACCATGTTGTTGACGGTGCCGACGAGCTCACCGTAACGCTCAACGACAACAAGGAGTTCTCTGCGCGCATAATTGGTGCCGACAAGACCACCGACCTTGCACTCATCAAGATCGACGGCAAGAACCTGCCTGCCATCACGATAGCCAACAGCGACGACATTAAGGTAGGAGAGTGGGTATTGGCTGTTGGAAACCCACTTGGACTCAACAATACCGTAACGGCAGGCATCGTAAGTGCCAAGGCACGCTCACTGGGTGCCAACGGCGTGGAGGCTTTCATCCAAACCGACGCTGCCATCAACCTAGGCAACTCTGGTGGTGCTCTCGTGAACACCCGTGGAGAGTTGGTAGGAATCAATGCTATGCTTTACTCTCAGACGGGATCTTACAGTGGCTATGGTTTCGCCATTCCTACTACCATTATGAATAAGGTGGTTGACGACCTGAAGAAGTTCGGTACCGTTCAGCGTGCTGTAATTGGCATTCAGGGTGGCAACGTGAAAGACTTTGTTGATGCGCAGAAAGAGGATGGCAAGGAAATCGACTTTGGCACGATGGAAGGCGTGTATGTTGACAAGGTTCTCGACGATGGTGCCGCTGCCGATGCTGGCTTGAAGAAGGGCGACGTGATAATTTCCGTTGACGGACAGAAGGTGACCCGCATGGCAGAGCTTCAGGAGATTCTTGCAAGGAAGCGTCCTGGCGATAAGATTTCGTTGACCTACATGCGCGACAAGAAGAAGCACAACGAGACAATAACCTTGAAGAACGAGCAAGGCAACACAAAGGTGGTGAAGAACGCCGACCTTGACGTGCTTGGCGCAAACTTCCGCGAAGTGAGCAAGGAGACGATGAGTCAGCTGAACATCGGTTACGGCCTTGAGGTTATAAAAGTGAACAAGGGCAAGATGAGTGAGGCTGGAATTAGCCGTGGATTCATCATTCAGAAAATCAACGACGAGAGCATCAAGACCATCGACGATTTGCAGAAGGTGGTGAAGGACGCATCGACAAGCAAGGAGCCAGTTCTCTACATACAGGGAATCTATCCAACCGGACGCAAGGCTTACTTTGCCGTTCCTTTGCAGGATTGATTTATTTTTTAAGTTGACGAGTAAATTTTTTAGTTGACAAGTTGACGAGCGGACAGTTGACGAGTTAATAGTGAAATTTAGAATATCGAGTTGAAGGGCGGACTAAGCCTTGTCAACTCGATTTCATTTTATCCAAAAGGTTACCTTGTTACCTCGTTAACCATCTACTTGTCCACTCGTCAACTTGAAACTTGTAACTTGAAACTTGTAACTCCCAAACCATTTATTTATCATAACGTTGATTAGAACTTTTAAGTGTATAAATGACAATAGATATGTTTTTTTGAAAAAAAACGTGGAAAAGTTTGGCAGTTCTAAAAATAATTACTACCTTTGCACCCGCAAAACTGAAAGGCGATGCGCTTGTAGCTCAGTTGGTAGAGCACCTGACTCTTAATCAGGGTGTCCAG
>CAMAGM010000195.1 GCA_945833995.1 uncultured Prevotella sp. | reverse complement strand
AACGAGTTTGGAGTTCTCCTCTCGTTTGCAAAAGTATTCTCACTCCTCTCTCCTCACTCCTCTCTCCTCACTCCTCTCTCCACAAAAAATAATACAATATTAACAAAACAAAACATAAAGAACAATGGGAAAAATACTTATGATTGGTGCTGGTGGCGTCGCCACCGTTGCTGCATTCAAGATAGCACAGAATGCCGACGTATTCACCGAGTTCATGATCGCAAGCCGGAGAAAGGAGAAATGCGATGCCATCGTCGATGCCATCCACAAGGCTGGACACACGATGGACATCAAGACGGCACAAGTGGATGCTGACGACGTTGAGCAGCTGAAAGCTCTCTTCAACGACTTCATGCCAGAACTGGTGGTGAATCTTGCCCTGCCATATCAGGACCTCACCATCATGGACGCATGTCTCGCCTGTGGCTGCAACTATCTCGACACGGCAAACTACGAGCCAAAGGATGAGGCACACTTCGAGTACTCTTGGCAGTGGGCATACCGTGAGCGTTTTGAGAAGGCTGGACTCTGCGCCATACTCGGATGCGGATTCGACCCCGGAGTGACAAGCATCTTCACTGCCTACGCCGCAAAGCACCACTTCGACGAGATACACTACCTCGACATCGTTGACTGCAATGCCGGCAACCACCACAAGGCTTTCGCCACCAACTTCAACCCTGAGATAAACATACGCGAGATAACACAGAAGGGACTCTACTGGCAAGACGGAAAATGGGTGGAGACAGAGCCACTGGAATTCCACCAGCCTCTCACTTACCCCAACATCGGACCGCGCGAGAGCTACCTGCTCCACCACGAGGAGATAGAGAGCCTCGTAATAAACTATCCTACCATAAAGCGCGCCCGCTTCTGGATGACCTTCGGACAGCAGTATCTCACCTATCTCGACGTGATTCAGAACATCGGTATGTCGCGCATCGACGAGATAGAGTACGAGGCACCACTTGCCGACGGCACCGGCACAGCAAAGGTGAAAATCGTGCCACTACAGTTCCTCAAGGCAGTGCTGCCAAACCCACAGGACCTTGGCGAGAACTACGACGGCGAGACGAGCATCGGCTGCCGCATCCGTGGCATAAAGGACGGCAAGGAGCACACTTATTATATATATAACAACTGCCGCCATCAGGATGCCTACAAGGAGACAGGCATGCAGGGCGTAAGCTACACCACCGGTGTTCCCGCCATGATAGGTGCCATGATGTTCTTCAAGGGACTGTGGAACAAACCAGGCGTACACAACGTAGAGGAGTTCGACCCCGACCCATTCCTTGAGCAACTCAACAAGCAAGGCCTGCCGTGGCACGAAGTGTTTGATGGGGATATTGAACTTTAGTTTATCGAGGAGTGAGGAGAGAGGAGTGAGGAGTGAGAATAGTTAATAGAACAGAAAATAATTATGAATGATTTCTACTATAGGAAATTGGATGTTTATCATCTTTCAAAAAAGATGGTTGCAGACATTTATCAAATCACGAAAACATTTCCTCCCTCTGAACTCTATGGATTGACTAACCAAATCCAACGAGCTGCAATATCTGTTCCATCAAATATTGCAGAAGGATTGGGACGTTTTGCCATAAAGGAAAGACTCCACTTTATAGAGATAGCTTACGGATCACTGATGGAAGTAATGTGCCAACTTGAAATTGCAGAGTTGTTGAATTACATAACGAATGAAATAACGGCTCAATTAGAGAAAGACATTACAAACATTGCCAAGATGTTATCTGGACTAAGAAGAAATCTACAAGAAAAGAACAATTTTAAATAACATTATAGAAAGGGGAAAGGAGAAAAGGAACGTAGAACATATCTCACTCCTCTCTCCTCACTCCTCTCTCCACATTACAAAAAACCATGTCAAAAAAAGAAGAAGAAATCATCGACATAAAGAAAGCTAAGCTGCAGGCGATTCAGGCAGCTATGTCGAAAATAGAGAAAGACTTTGGAAAAGGGTCGATAATGAAGCTCGGCGACGAGAACGTCGAGAAAGTCGATGTCATTCCCACTGGAAGCATCAGCCTCAATGCGGCACTCGGCGTAGGAGGCTACCCAAAGGGAAGAATCATAGAAATCTATGGCCCTGAGTCGTCGGGAAAGACAACACTCGCCATCCATGCCATCGCCGAGGCGCAAAAGGCAGGAGGCATAGCGGCATTTATCGACGCTGAGCACGCCTTCGACCGCTTCTATGCCGCCAAACTTGGCGTTGACACCGACAGCCTGCTCATTGCACAGCCCGACAACGGCGAACAGGCTCTTGAGATTGCCGACCAGCTCATACGCTCGGCTGCCGTAGATATCATCGTCATCGACTCCGTGGCAGCTCTCACGCCAAAGAAGGAGATTGAGGGCGAGATGGGCGACAACGTGGTTGGTCTCCATGCACGACTCATGAGCCAAGCCCTGCGCAAGATGACCAGCACGCTGAGCAAGACCAACACCACCTGCATCTTCATCAACCAGCTGCGTGAGAAGATTGGCATAATGTTCGGCAACCCAGAGACCACCACCGGAGGCAACGCACTGAAGTTCTACTCAAGCGTGCGCCTCGACATACGCCGCGTGACGAGCATCAAGGATGGCGACGAGGTTATTGGCAACCAAGTCCGTGTAAAGGTGGTGAAGAACAAGGTAGCACCGCCTTTCCGCAAGGCAGAGTTTGAGATCACCTTCGGCGAGGGAATATCAAAGGTAGGCGAGATTGTTGACCTCGGTGTTGAGCACGGCATAATACAGAAGAGCGGCAGTTGGTTCTCCTACAACTCAACAAGACTGGCACAAGGCAGAGACGCTGCCAAGAACGTGATAAGGGACAATCCCGAACTGGCAGAGGAAATAGAGGCAAAAATCATGCAGGCTATCTCTGACAAGCAGGAATAAGTTATTTCAGTTGACAAGTTGACGAGTAAACAAGTTGACAAGTTATTTTCCGTGCAAAGACAAGCGGAATAACTATCAACTTGTCAACTCGTCAACTTGTTTACTCGTCAACTAAAAAAATATGGAATACATGTCGGAAGAAGGCTACAACAAGATTTTAGCCGAACTCAAACAACTGGAATCCGTGGATTTGCCACGCGTAAGGGAAGCCATAGCCGAAGCACGGGCGCAAGGCGACCTCAGCGAGAACTTTGAATACCATGCCGCAAAGCGCGAGCAGGGAAGAATACTCAGCCGCATACGCTTCAAGCAGAGAGTGCTTGAGCATGCGCGCGTCATCGACCGCAATCTTTTAGCAAGCGACTCGGTGGGACTCCTCTCAAAAGTGGAGATGACAAACCTTGCCAACAAGGCAAAGATGACCTACACACTCGTAAGCCCACACGAAGCCGACTTGCGCGAGGGAAAGATGTCCATCAAGTCGCCCATTGCCCAAGCCCTCACTGGCAAGAAAGTAGGCGACACGGTAAATGTCCGTGTTCCTGCTGGCACGCTGCAACTGCGCATCGACAGCATCACGATGGGATGAGATATGAAGATTGAAGGTTGAAGGTTGAAGATTGAAGGTTTTGCGTTGTAAAACAGACGTGACAAAACAACAAATCCGTGCAACTCGTTGAGCTGCACGGATTATGTTTATGCGAATGGTCGCTTATAGTCTAATATTATTTAGTGATGATAAAAAAATAACTTGGTACGCTTTGGAATTTTTATCTCTTATGG
>CAMAGM010000194.1 GCA_945833995.1 uncultured Prevotella sp. | reverse complement strand
GTGCTTGCAGCGCAAGGCTGCTTAGCTATATATTGAATTTTTAACGAACTATTGCAATGAGCACAACAACAAAAAACAACACATGGAAGCTGATTCTTCAGCTCATCGTTTCTATCGCTACTGCGATAGCAACTACACTGGGAGTGACAAGCTGTATGGGAACCAACACGCTGATGTGAACAGATGAGGAAGATAACACTCATTATCATCCACTGCTCGGCAACACGCGAAGGACACGACTACACCGTGGACGACATCGACCGATGGCACCGCGAGCGACACTTCGCCTCGATAGGCTACCACTACGTCGTCCACCTCGACGGAACCGTCCACAAGGGCAGACCAATAGAACAGCCGGGCGCGCACTGCCTAAACCACAACGCGCACTCGATAGGCATCTGCTACATTGGCGGACTCGACGCCGAGGGAAAGCCTAAGGACACACGCACCGAGGCACAGCGGCAGTCGCTCCGACAGCTCATCGCAAGCCTTCACAGCCAGTTCCCAAGAGCCGTCACGGCAGGGCACAACGTCTTCTCGCCGAAGCGTTGTCCCTGCTTCGACGCAGTGGGGGAGTACCGCGAGTTTCAGCCTCACTGAAACGCCTTGCTCACACCTCTCTCAGTCTCCACGCTCGGCTTCACCCTCTCCAACATCTTTCCAAACTTGTTTGAGAAGGTCTTGTCGGTCACCTCCGAGCCCAAACCAACGTCGGTGGTGAGGAACCTGAACAGAGCAGCCCCCGATGGCTTCTCGCCAACCAGCTTCAACCGTTGCCACTGCCTGACGAACGCCACCACGATGGAGGTCAGTTTGGTGTCGTGCTGCGTGGTGAGGAGCTGACCTGAGAGACGGTGTTCCCTCAGATACTTTTCCAACCTCTTAGCCTCGCGCTTCCTTGTCTCCTGGTTCTCACCATGGGGCGAGGAAGCGCTTGTAAACAGCGTCTTCTGCGGTTTCCCCCTACCCCTCTTCCCCTCTTCCGCCTCAGGTTTGGCGTGGGAGTCGTAGATGTTGTAGGAGTAGAAATGATCCACATGCCCGATGCTTATATAAATGTTTTTAGCCTGAAGTTTTCCCTCCCCGTATTGTTTTAGGTCTTCTCTCGCTTTCATCTACATTTTATTTTTAATTAGCCTGATTTGTTAAAAATGCAGCAAAAGTAATCATTTTATTTTAAATTGACAACAAAAAGAGGAAAAATTTAAATACGACAGAAAAATTATTGGCTGAAAGCCCAACAAGACCATAGCCCAGGGCAGAGCGAAGCGGCACCCTGGGTGTCGTGTAGGTGCTTCAGCCCACTTAGGCATAGTCCATGTGATTCATAAATTCTTCAACCACTTTTTACCTTTTGGGGTAAAAGTCCAAGCAATGAAAGATAATGTTATTATCAATCCAAGTGTATATACATAAAGTAAGTTTTCCATAAAACCCAATTTTGTTAATTCTTTAGATTGTTTCTTTGCTCTGCCTTATCTGCAAGTTTCCTTTTGGATTCAAATTCGCTCATAATTTCAACTAATCATATTGTCGCGACAAAGGTAACATTTTTCTTTCATGTATGCAAATGTTTTTGCGAAATTGAATATAATTTGTAAGGTTAAAAAATTGTAATGATGTGGTATTATCAGCAAAAAGATGTATCTTTGCAAAAGAAAAATAATGAGAACAATCTTGAGTGAATATGGAAAGGACTTATGTGTTAAACCAACTTTCAATGATAAAGGGGAAACTATCCGACTACGGCGTGTCCTCCATAGGGTTGTTTGGCTCTACCGTAAGAAACGAGAACAGGCCAGACAGTGACATTGACATACTTGTGGATTTCACCGATGGAAATGAAACATACGACAACTTCATGTCTGTATGTGATTTACTACAATCAACGTTCAAATGCAGCAAACTTGATGTAGTGACAAAAAAGGGACTGAGTCCATACATTGGGAAAACAATACTTAACGAAACAAGATATGTGTAAGTCATACCAATACTTATCCCACAATCATCACTTATTACACAAACGGGACGGAGGATTGAATTGGGACATAGACCAGGTTCAACGGCTCACGCCCCCTCAGCTGTTGTAGGGACTTTACTTTATGTAAGTCCCTACCCGTGCGTGGATTCGTGGCTGGTAGCGTTATTCTTTCATGTATGCAAAAGATATGTATGTAAAGATAAGAACTTTTTCCCGAATCTCAGCATTTTATGCAAAAAAAATAATTTTATTTAAATAATATCGTGCGGTTTTCATACGCCGTGACACACTTTCAGCAATCTCTCTACAGCATAAAGTGGCAGGTTTGTTAGCCTGTCCTCTTGACGGTAGTCGTTCATCGACAGACGATAGGCTCGGCGTGAGGAGTTCTCAATGACAAACTGTCTCAGGCTCTTTGCCTTTACACTAACCTCCGCCTTCACCTCAATGGGTATGACATCCATGCCGGACTGACTCAGGAAATCAATCTCCTGGCTGCTGTTAGGTTTTGAATAATAGAAAAGTTCAATACGTCCCACCAACTGCTGCATCACATACTGCTCAGTCAAAGCGCCCTTAAACTCAGTGAATATGCTATTCCCGTCAACCAACGTCGTAGAGTCCAAGTTGCACATTGCCCCCAACAATCCAATATCGACACAATATAATTTGAACGCGCCACGGTCCTCATAGCTTCTGAGTGGTATTCTCGCTGCCTTTACACTGTTTATCCTATGGACAAGTCCACCGTCAACCAGCCACTGCATGGCTATCTCATACTCCCTTGCCCTCGCACCTTGCTTTACAAGCCCATATATGAACTTACGATTCTCCTTGCTCAGTTGCGACGGCAATGACATCCACAGGTCATGTATGCGCGGCGCTATCTCCGCTGGGGCATGTTTAGAGAAGTCTCGTTCATAACTATTCAGAATTTCTTTCTGGATATTCCGCACTTCCTGCCAGTCGCGATACTGACAGAAGCTCTGCACAGCCTCTGGCATGCCGCCTACGTAATAATAATATTTGAGTAGTTCACGCATCTTAGGTGCAAACATCTGCAGGTTTGTCCAGTCCTCGTCGATAGTCATTTTGACAAGCTGCTCTTCTCCCATAGCAAGCAAAAACTCATGGAAACTCATCGGTCGCAAGGTCATAAACTGCACCTTACCGACGGGAAAGGAAACATTACCATGTAGTTGGATGCCCAACAATGAGCCTGCGACTATTACATGCATATGCGGCGCATTCTCTTGGAAATACTTCAATGCCGTTATGCCGTTCTTTGCCTCTTGTATCTCATCGAGGAAAATCAGGATACCATCGGCAGTGCAGTTTGTGTGTGTGACGGCACTGATTGCCGCCGTGATTCTGTCAATGTCGTAATCCATTTCGAAAAGGTTTCTCAGCATAATGTTTTCCTCGAAATTAACGTATGCTATACCGTTGTAATACCTTTTCGCAAATTCCTTTATCAACCATGTCTTGCCTACCTGACGCGCTCCTTCAACAATCAAAGGCTTTCGCCTATGGCTGTCTTTCCATTCTGCCAATTTCTCTATTGCTATTCTGTACATATTTATTACCTGTTAATCACATTTCATGAGGGAATATCGTTGCAAATTTACACAAAATCAGAGGGAATAACAACTGTTTTGAACACAAAATCAGAGGGAATAATAATATTTAACTTACTCAACTTTCGGAAGTGATGGAAGTTAAAGAAGTTAAAGGAGTTAAAGGAGT
>CAMAGM010000193.1 GCA_945833995.1 uncultured Prevotella sp. | reverse complement strand
TGGTTTGGACATTCGTCTTTAACTCCTTTAACTCCTTTAACTTCTTTAACTTCCAGCACTTCCGAAAGTTGAGTTAATTATATCAAGCGCTTGCTTCAGGTCGTCGATGATGTCGTCAACGTCCTCTATGCCTACCGAGAGACGTATGAGGTCGGGGGCGACACCTGCCTCGCGGAGCTGCTCCTCAGAGAGCTGACGATGGGTGTGGCTGGCGGGATGGAGCACGCAGGTGCGGAGGTCGGCAACGTGGGTGACGATGTTTATCATCTTCAGCGAGTCCATGAACTTGATTGCTGTCTCGCGGTCGCCCTTCAGTCCGAATGCCATCACGCCGCAACTGCCGTTTGGCAAGTATTTCTCTGCCAAGGCATGGCACTTGTCGTCGGCAAGACCGGGATAGTCAATCCATGCCACCCGTGGGTCGTCGTGGAGGAACTGTGCCACCTTCTGTGCATTGCTGCAATGGCGTTCCATGCGTACTGCCAGTGTCTCAAGTCCGAGATTGAGCAGGAAGGAGTTCTGTGGTGCTGGGATTGAGCCAAGGTCGCGCATCAGCTGTGCCACGAGTTTCGTGGTGTAGCCGAGCTTGCCGAATGCCTTGGCGTAGGTCAGTCCGTGGTATGACTCGTCGGGAGTGCAGAGCCCAGGGAACTTGTCGGCATGAGCGAGCCAGTCGAAGTTGCCGCTATCCACTACACATCCTCCAACCTGAGTGGCGTGTCCGTCCATGTATTTTGTGGTTGAATGGGTGACAATGTCGCAGCCCCACTCGAATGGTCGGCAGTTTATCGGTGTAGCGAAGGTGTTGTCAACAATGAGTGGCACGCCGTTGCGATGGGCTATGCGTGCAAACTTCTCGATGTCGAGCACCTTGCAGCCTGGGTTGGAGATTGTCTCGCCGAAGAGAGCCTTCGTGTTTGGACGGAAGGCAGCCTGTATCTCCTCGTCGGAAGCCTCTGGGCTGACGAAGGTACACTCGATGCCGAGTTTCTTCAGCGTAACTCCAAATAGGTTGAATGTTCCACCGTAGATCTCATTTGAGGTGACGATGTGGTCGCCAGCCTCGCAGATGTTGAACACGGCATAGAAATTGGCAGCCTGCCCCGACGAGGTTAGCACAGCCCCTACTCCACCCTCAAGGGTAGCGATTTTGCGTGCCACTGCATCGTTCGTGGGATTCTGCAGACGGGTGTAGAAATAGCCTTCCTTTTTCAAGTCGAAGAGCATTGCCATCTCGTCGCTGTTGTCATACTTGAACGTGGTGCTCTGAACTATGGGCAGCTCGATGGGCTCTCCGTTCTTTGGCTCGTAGCCAGAGTGGATGCACAAGGAAGCGCGTCTTAATGTCTTTGTCATTATTACAGTTGTTTTTATATTATGCCTTTTCTTTCACTGCGCATCTTGCCTTGGTACGCGCCTCGCGGTCCTGGTCCATCACGCAGTGTATTCCACGGTCTTTCATCGCCTTGCTGTCATGGATATGCTGCGAGGCGAAGCGTCCGTTTTTCCGAAAAATGAGTTTCACGCATAAAAATGCCATGCTTATAGCAATTATTAACGCGGTAGATACCAATATCTCGAACATATTTATTAATTTTGCAAACGATTTTGTGTGAAATGCTGCAATTTTGCCGCAAAGGTAATACAAATAAATCAAATATCGGACATCTATCATAAAAAAATAGCAAAATAATGACTAAAAGTGATTTAAAACCTACATGCGTATTCGAGCAATTTGCACGAATCAACGAAATTCCACGCCCTTCGAAGCGCGAGGAGAAGATGATCGAGTACCTAAAGAACTGGGGCGAGAGCCACAATCTTGACACACGGGTGGACAAGACAGGCAACGTCATCATACGCAAGGCGGCTACGCCTGGCTATGAGAACAGAAAGACGGTGATACTGCAGAGCCACATGGACATGGTGTGCGACAAGCTGGTCGATGTGGAGTTCGACTTCGACAACGACGCCATACAGACCTACATCGACGGCGAGTGGCTGACAGCCAAGGGCACCACGCTGGGAGCCGACGACGGAATAGGCTGCGCAATAGAGCTTGCAATACTTGAGAGCAACGACATAGAGCACGGACCACTGGAGTGCGTCTTCACCCGCGACGAGGAGACACAACTGACCGGAGCAAGCGGAATGGAGGCAGGTTTCATGACGGGCGACATGCTCATCAACCTCGACAGCGAGGACGAGGGACAGATATTCGTTAGCTGTGCCGGCGGACGCTCCACCTTCGCCACATTCAACTTCACAAGAGAGGCTGCCCCCACAGGCTATTTCTTCCTCGAAGGCTCGGTGAAAGGACTGAAGGGCGGACACTCTGGTGACGACATCGACAAGAAACGCGCCAACGCCATAAAGATTCTCGCACGCTTCATCTACGCCGAGATGCAGAAGATGGACGTAAGAGTGGCACAGTTCAACTCAGGCAAGATGCACAACGCCATTCCACGCGACGGCAAGTTCGTCATAGCCGTTCCCGCGAACGAGAAGGAAACGGTGCGCGTTGACTGGAACATATTCATCAGCCAGGTTGAGGAGGAATACCACGTTACTGACACCGAGTTGGTAGCCTCGATGCAGAGTGCCGAGCCACAGGACGTGTTGCCAGAGGACGTGGCAGGAAGATTCGTACGTGCGCTTCAGGCTGTTGACAATGGTGTGTTTGCCATGTGTCAGGACGAGGCTCTCGCCAACATGGTTGAGACATCGAGCAACATAGCAAGCATTGTTACCAACGAGGACAACATAAAGGTGGTGGCATCACAGCGAAGCAACGTGATGAGCAACCTCGACAACCAGTGCAACACCATAAAGGCACTGTTTGAGCTTGCAGGTGCAGAGGTGGAGCAGAACGACGGCTATCCCGCTTGGAAGATGAACCCCAACAGCGAGCTGACCAAGGCTGTGGTGGCAACCTACAAGCGACTCTTCGGCAAGGAGCCAATAGTACGTGGCATACACGCCGGACTTGAGTGCGGTCTTTTCTCCGAGCGCTATCCAAACCTCGACATGGTTTCGTTTGGTCCTACACTGCGCTATGTACACACCCCAGAGGAGCGAATCCACATACCGACAGTGCAGATGGTGTGGGATCATCTCTTGGCAATTTTGAAGGAAGTACCAGCTAAATAGAAGTATTCCTGGGGAGTTAAGGAGTTGAAGGAGTGAAGGAGTTAACTCCTGAAAACTCCTCAACTCCTGAAAAAACAACAAACATGAAGCATATATATATTATAATAGGTGTAATGCTGCTGCTCGTGTCATGCAACGGGCGGCAACACGATGCCGAGAACGCCGTGGCAGAGTTCATGACAGAGAACCTGAACAATGCCAAAGAAATGAGGATAACGAAATTCAGCCGCCTCGACTCCACAACAAAGATCAAGGACTCGGTGTTTGTCGTACTGCGAAAGAACGCCGAGACAAGCGGCCGCTATAAGAAAGGCTTACAATATGCCCAGCCTTCGACACGAAAAATGCTCTACATAGTGCGTGTCAGCTACAAGCTCGGCGAGACAGAATGTAGCGACACTTACTACCTTGACGAGTCGCTTGCAAAGGTTGTTGCGGTGAAAAACAACTGATGAAATGCCTTTTTTCACTGTTTTTGAAAAAAAAGAGCGAAAAGATTTGGCAGTCTAAAAAAAAGTTAGTACCTTTGCACCGCATTTGAGAGAAAGTGCTGCGGTAAACACCGGAAAAGGAAGTTTGGGTGAGTGGCTGAAAC
>CAMAGM010000192.1 GCA_945833995.1 uncultured Prevotella sp. | reverse complement strand
GTGCGGTCGTCGCTGTCCTTTGCCCTTCCCTCGCGTTGTGCTATCCAGATGTTGTCGTTCTTCTTGTTTATGACGAGGTGCATGTATTCTGACATTCGCTTGCTGTTGGTAAGCATCTCGCGTATTCCCGCACTGCGTAGCACTATGAACGACTTGTTCACACGCACCAAGTCCTTTATCCACGGTGCGGCAAGCAGGTTGTCGCCTATGGCAATCTCGCAGGTGGTCTTGAAGTCTGCCTCAATGAGCATCACGTCGAGCAGTGCCGAGTCGAGCACTATGTCGCGGTGGTTGCTTACGAAGGTGTAGCGGCGCTTGTTGTCGATGTTGGAAATGTCAATGTCGCAGCCTGTGCTTGCCTTTTTCAGCAAGTCCTTTAGGAACGGATAGCAGAACGCTATCTGAAAGTCGAGATTTGTCTTGCACTGTTTCAGCTTTCCCACCAACGCCTCGAAAGGCACGTCGGGGAACACCTTGCCCACAACCTGTCTGAACTGCGGGTCTGCCGTCAGTCGCTCGTATGCCTCTGCCAAGTCCTCTGGCCCAAAGGCTCTGATATTGTCAAATTCTTCCATCGTTATTTATTTTTTTGTAGGGGGTGTAGGGGGTTGTAGGCTAAAACTGATTCTCCACAATGTCTGTCAGCACATCGCTCATCTTCAGTCCTGCAGCCTTCACCTGCTGTGGTATGAAGCTCGTAACGGTCATGCCTGGGGTGGTGTTCACTTCGAGTAGGTTAATCTTGTCAACCTCCTTGCCGTCCTTGCCAATGCCCTTGCCTATGATGTAGTCGATGCGGATTATGCCGTTGCAGTGCAGTATGTCGTAGATGTGGCTTGTCAGCTCTGCCACTCTCTTGGCTGTCTCCTCGCTGATGCGGGCTGGCGTGATTTCCTTCACCTGACCGTTGTATTTCGCATCGTAGTCGAAGAACTCGTTGCTCGTCACCACCTCGGTTGCCGGAAGCACCACCGATTTCTCGCGTGTCTTGTAGCAGCCTATGGAAATCTCTGTGCCTTCGAGATACGACTCCACCATCACGTCGCTGCTCTCAAGCATTGCCTTGCGTATGGCTGGGGCGAGCTGGTCCTTGTTCTTCACTTTCGACACTCCGAAACTGCTGCCGTCGGCTGCAGGCTTCACGAAACAAGGCATTCCGATGCGTTCCTCCACCTCGTCGTCGCTCACCACTTCCTCGTAGCCCTTGCGGATGAGCATACTGTCGGCAACCGACACTCCGTAGCCGCGGAGATACTGGTTGAGTACAAACTTGTCGAAGGTCATTGCCTCCACGAGCACTCCACTGGTGGAGTAGGGCATGCCTATAAGCTCGAAGTAGCCCTGGAGTATTCCGTTCTCGCCAGGAGTGCCATGTATGGTAATGTATGCGTAGTCGAAGTATATCTTGTTGCCGTCTTTCTTGAAAGAGAAGTCGTTAAGGTCGATTTTCGACGTCGTTCCGTCGCCGAGGTCAACATTCCAGTCGAGTCCCTTCATATCGACAATATAAACGTCATAGCGGTCTTTGTCGAAGAATGAGTAGAGACCCTGTGCTGAACGGAGCGAGACGTCGTGCTCCGATGAGTCGCCACCGCAAACGATGGCTATTTTTCTTTTCTGTTGTTCCATTTTTTTTGTATATTGTGTCTATATTCTTATTCAAATTTGTACGTTTCCTCTGTATCGCTGCCATTTCTCTAACAGCCCTTGCATGTCCTCAGGCAGCTCAGACGTAAAATCCATCTGTTGTTTTGTCTTTGGGTGGACAAATCCGAGCGTCTTTGCGTGGAGGGCTTGACGTGGACACTGCTTGAATCCGTTTAGCACAAACTGGCGGTAGCTGCCTGTGCGCTCGCCTCGCAGTATTTCCGTGCCGCCATATCGCTCGTCGCTGAACAGTGGATGGCCTATGTGTTTCATGTGCGCTCTTATCTGGTGGGTGCGTCCTGTCTCAAGAATACACTCCACGAGGGTGACATAGCCGAAACGCTCAATCACGCGGTAGTGGGTCACGGCAGGCTTGCCAATCTCCGAGTCGGGCGGAAACACAGCCATGCGTAGGCGGTCTTTCGGGTCGCGCCCGATGTTGCCCTCTATCCTGCCGTTGTCCTCCACGAAGTTGCCCCAAACCAATGCGTTGTAGCTGCGGTGTGTGGTCTTGTTGAAGAACTGCACTCCGAGACTCGTCTTCGCGTCGGGAGTCTTTGCCACCACGAGAAGTCCGCTCGTGTCCTTGTCAATGCGGTGTACAAGTCCCACCTGAGGGTCGTTGGGGTCGTATGTCTGGAGGTCGCGCAAATGCCAGGCTATCGCATTGACGAGCGTGCCGTGGAAATTGCCGCACCCCGGATGCACCACAAGTCCTGCAGGCTTGTTTATCACCATCAGTTCTTCGTCCTCATACACTATGTCTAAGGGTATATCCTCTGGCTCAATGGTGGTGTCGTAGTGTGGACGGTCGAGCATCAGCGTCACGATGTCGCCCGGACGAACCTTGTAGTTGCTCTTCACAGGTCGGTCGTTCACATGCACGAATCCTGCCTCCGCTGCCTTCTGTATGCGGTTGCGGCTTGAGTGCTGCAGCTTCTCGAACATAAACTTGTCGATGCGTACAGGCACCTGGCCGCGGTCAACCTCAAATCTGAAGTGCTCGTATAGTTGTTGTCCCTCCTCCAGCTCGTCGTCTGTGAGCTGTACGTCGGGCATAAATTCTTCATTCTTCATTCTTCACTTACATTTTCTTCTTCCACAGGCGGGGCAGTCACTTCCTCAAACTCGTCAACGGTGCCTCCAAACTCCTCTCCCTCGTATTCTGGTTCTCCGAGGTCGATGTCTGCAAAGCCATCGGCATATTTCCCATCGCCTATGACAAGCGTGAGCGGATGGTCTATCGGCACTCTGTCGCCTGTGGCAAGCCTTCGTCCACGGCAAATGACACCATACACCCAATCCTTCTCCCCATCCACATATTTGGGGTTGAGCAGCTTGAAGCCCATTGCCGTCAGTTTGGCTGTCGCCTCGCGTACGCTGCTGTTGTCTATTATGTCGGGAATGGCAAAGGTGGGCGACGAAGGGGAGTTCACCGTCACGTATATGGTATGTCCCGATTTCACGTTTGTCCCCAAGCCAGGGCTTTGCGCAAGTATGCAGTCGGCAGGCAGCCGGCGGTTGTATCCAGAGTCCGACACCACAATCCTCAGTCCTTTCTGCTCAAGCAGGTAGTGTGCCTCCGCAAATTTCATTCCCTTGATGTTTGGCATGGCAATACCCTCCCCGTGGTGAGTATAGATTTCCAATCCATACTTCACGCCGAAGCAGAGCGCAACGACCACAATGGCCATTGCGAGCAAATTGCCCCAAACATAGCGGCTTGTCATCTTGCCGAAGAAATCGCTTGCTTTCATATTTGCGTATTTGGTATGCAAAGGTAATGGAAATAGTAGAAACAACAAAATAAAAACACTAAAAATTGCTTAAAAACAGTAGTTCGTCTCAAACTATCGCGAAGTGGCGAGTTTTTCTCCATCCGTAGAAATGTTTACAAACGCATAGGGAGCGTCCCGAAGGCATCACGAGACCATCCCGAAGGCTGGCAAAGTAGAAAAAACATACAAGTCGTGGGCTTTTTGGCCCTGTCTTTCCAAATAGCTGTTCTCTTAGCGAAAAAGGAGCGTCCGTTATATAATATAATAAGGTGTAGTGGGAATAATGGTAAGTTTTACACTCTTTAAATGTGAATGGTTGTTAAATATTGGAAGTTTTTTGTGCAAATATTTGGATTG
>CAMAGM010000191.1 GCA_945833995.1 uncultured Prevotella sp. | reverse complement strand
GAAAGGTTTTTTAACTAAAAAATCGCTCAAAAATGCCCTATATTAACATATTTTCCGCAAGGATTGAACTCGATAGGTACCGTTTTTGACCCCCTATCGAGAAATAACAGGGGTATTTTGGCTTCCATACTGCCTTTTTTATCCACTGAACACACAGATTCTGGCGAATACACTGCTATGAGGACACCGTGTCAATCCGTGTCATCCGTGGTTTATATTCATCCACTGAACACACGGATTCAGGCGAATACACTGTTACTGAAACCGTGTCTTCAGTGTTTTCCGTGGTTATTTTCAACTATATTAAAGGGTGGGAAAGTTCAATAAATTATAATAGATATTCTTTGTCTCGATAAGCCTTATCTTCTATTTCTTACGACAGTTGAGCACCTCTCAGTGTCCAAATATTGGACACCCTTCAACCATTGCATTTCCACAACGCTCTGATTTATAACACGTTGAAAAATTGGCACGATAATTGCTTGGAATTATGTGAATACGATAATAAAAAAACAAATTATAATATGAAAAGAATCTATTCGTTACTAACTCTTGTGTTCATCGTGGCAAGCATGGCGGCACAACAGACATTGACACTTAAAGGCAGGGTTGTAGATGCCAAGACGAGGAACGACTTGGCTGGAGTCACCGTACAGCTAATGACTACTGACAGCTCGGTTGTGAAAAGCATTGTGGCAAACAACCATTCCATCGTTAACGGGAAACAGACAAACACCTCGATATTCAGTTTCGAGGTTCCCCGCATGGAGGGAAAATATCTCATCAGGGCTTCGTTTCTTGGCTATAAGACGGAAGTAATAGAATTTCACATTGGCAAACTGGGGAAAAGGGAATTTGAAAAGACAATTCCCGACATTATGCTGCGCCCCGACTCCAAGGTGCTTGGGGAGTTGAAGGTGACGGGCAGCAAAGTGAAATTTTACCACAAAGGAGACACGATGGTTTATAATGCCGACGCATTCATATTGGCAGATGGGTCGATGCTCGACGCACTGATAAGGCAAATGCCCGGTGTAGAGCTGAAAGACGACGGACGCATACTGCACAACGGCAAGTATGTGGAAAGCCTTTTGCTCAACGGCAAGGACTTCTTCAAGGGCGACAACAAAGTGATGCTCGACATGCTTCCTGCCTACACCGTAAAGCAGGTGAAGGTGTATGACAAATATGGCAAGACAAGCGAGTTCCTTGGAGAAAAGAGAGGGTCTGACAAACTCTACGTGATGGATGTGAACCTGAAGAGGCAATATTCCATTGGACTTATGGCTAACGTGGAAGGCGGCATAGGCTCAAAGGACAAATATCTGGGACGCCTCTTTGCCATGCGCTTTACCGACCATTCGCGACTGACACTCTACGGAAACTTAAACAACCTCAACGACAGGCGCAAGCCAGGCGAGAACAACACATGGACCCCAGAACAGCTGCCAAATGGCGACAGCAGGGAAAAACAAGTTGGGGTTGACTACAGCATCAGTCCGGCAAACAGGAAATATGAGTTGAACGGCAACGTGCAGCTTGCATCGAGCGACAACCATGTGCTGACGGAAACCAGCCGAGTGAACTTCTTTGCAAACGGAAACACCTACGATGCCATCAACTCACTGTCGAGGAGCAAGAACCTCACCCTGACGTCAGAACACAATATAGACGTGATGACCAAAAACGTGTATATGAAATTCATTCCAAAATTCAAATACAGCGACACCGACAACCGCAGCAGCTATCTCTCGCGCAGCTACGCCTCCGCCGACTCGCTAATCAACAGCTACAAGAAAGAGGGACTGAAAGAAGGCAAGGACCTTTCGGCAAACCTGGAGGCAATGGCAAAAATAAAATTCGGCGACACAAGCGACAACCTCACCATCTTGACTGGCATTTATTATAACGACAAGAAACTTGACAACTACAACCGCTATGGCATAGAATATGGCAACTCAAGCACTCAGGGGGAGAAAGGTTACCAATACTTCAAGGACAAGCCATACAGGGACTTCATGTCAAGATTTCAGGGCTCTTATGAATATAGAATGAGCAAGACGACACTTCTCTCCTTGGGCTATACCTACGAACATAAAAGCAGTAGGCACAACTCAAACCTCTACCTGCTTGACTCTCTGATGGGCGAATCGGCTGAAAGCGAGATTGGCGTACTGCCTTCTGTGTTGGAATATGAGTCCTGCATCGACAGGAACAACAGCTACAGAAGCGACTATGCGGAAAATATTCACCGTTTGTTGGGCATGTTCGAGTACGACAAAGGTGGGCTGTGGTGTCAGCTCAAATTGATTGTGTCTCCTGTCAGACAGAGGCTTGACTATCAACGTGGAATGACAGACACTACCATAGTCAGAAATTCAAACGCCTTGATCTCAACAAACGGCATCCTCTACTTCTCGCCAAGCAAAGGTGAGCGGACTCTTTACTTCCAAATTCAACCTTCGATAGACACCAAGTTGCCCGACCTTGTAAATATGGTTGACCTGCGAGACGACACAGACCCGATGAACATCAGGATAGGCAATCCGAGCTTGAAAAATGAAATCACCTACGGCAACAAAATTATCATGGGACTGAGGAGTCCGAAAGAGCAGCTCAACATCGTAATGCGAATGGGACTGACATACAAGAAGAACGCACTTGCCATGGGCTACGTCTATAATCAAACGACAGGCGTGCGCACCTACCGTGCCGAGAACGTGGATGGCAACTGGGACTCGTATGCCTCGCTCGAATATTCCAGTCCGTTGGACAAGCGCCGCCGTTGGTCGTTGTCATCAAACACCTCGACAGGCTATGTCAATAGCGTTGACCTGCTTGGCAAGTCGGATGCCGACATTTATGAGACTGCTAAAAGCGAGGTTCACACTTTCACATTGGGCGAGAGGCTCAATCTCGACTATAAGTTGGGGGCTGCGTCGAAAATTGGCGTAAAGGCAAACGTCACATGGCGCAACGTGAACGGCACACGCAACGATTTCAGCCGCATAAGTGCCTTTGACTACAACTATGGACTGACGACAACACTCAAGTTGCCATGGCATTTCCAGCTCTCCAGCGACCTCACCATGTATGGTCGCCGAGGCTATGAAGGCAGCTCGCTCAACACCGACGACCTTGTTTGGAACGCCCGCCTCTCTTATTCCATGCTTAAAGGCCGACTCACCTGCATGCTCGACGCATTCGACATCCTCGGTAATCTCAACAACGTCACCCGCGCCATCAACGCGCAAGGCCGCACGGAGACGTGGACAAACACCCTGCCACGCTATGTGATGTTCCATGTGGCATGGAATATTTCAACCAAGAAGAAATAACAAAAAGCCTCTGGGTGTGAGCTTCACAGCTTCCATCCAGAGGCAGACAAAAATTCACGATAGAATTATAAGACTAACGTTGATGAAGTATCTTTTCCACGGCTATTACTAAGCGGTCGATTTCTTCTTTCGTGTTGTAGAACGCAAATGATGGGCGGACGCTCATCTCGTAGCCCAAGGCGCGAAGGGCGGGCTGGGCGCAGTGGTGACCCGCACGCACGGCAATGCCTTCCTTGTCCAATAGCTGACCAACCTCGGGCGTCGGTATGCACAAACATGGTAGAATAGCTCAATATTATATAATAATGTGTAAATTTTCAACCAAAAGATTTGGCTATGTTAAAGCTATTGACTAATTTTGCACCTCAAAATAAAGAAAGCACAAAAATGAAGAAACAAACGCAAGCAATACACACTCGTTTCCAAAGCCACGACGCTTACGGTTCGTTGGCAATGCCTGTCTATCACACCGCGGCATACGAGTT
>CAMAGM010000190.1 GCA_945833995.1 uncultured Prevotella sp. | reverse complement strand
GCAGTGGACAGATAGGATAAGGCAAGTAAAGATTGTGCTTGTGGTGGCAGCGGTGGTTATTGCCGTGGCATCGCTCGTTGTCTCGCATATTCTCATCAACGACCTCTCTAAGGAGGAACGCAACAAGATGGAAATGTGGGCTCAGGCGTTGCATACGCTTAACAATGCCAACGAGAATACCGACTTGTCGCTTGTGCTAAGTGTTATTAAGGGAAACAATACCATTCCTGTGATTGTTGTTGACTCCATAGGAAAGGTGATGGATTTCCGCAATGTAGAACTTTCCGCAACCAACCATAACGACTCCATCTCCATGTTGGAACAGGAGGCAAGGCGTATGGTTAAGGCTGGACGATATGTGAAGATAACACTCGATGATAGTCCTGATGCTGACTATCAGCTTGTCTGTTATGACGAGTCGAGTCTGCTGAAGCGTCTCGCCACTTATCCTTACGTTCAGTTGGGAATAGTGTTTATTTTCGTCGTTGTTGCCATCTTTGCCTTGCTGTCGTCAAAGAAAGCCGAGCAGAATAAGGTTTGGGTAGGACTGTCGAAGGAAACCGCACACCAGTTGGGCACGCCAATCTCCAGTCTCATAGCGTGGGTGGAAATCCTGCGTGAGAGTTATCCCGACGACGAGATGATTCCAGAGATGGAGAAAGACGTGAAGCGTCTTGAGCTAATTGCCGAGCGTTTCTCAAAGATAGGGTCTCTACCTGAGCCACAGCCCTCAAGTCTCAATCAAGTCATATCCCATGTTGTTGACTATATCGACCGCCGTACTTCCTCTGCCGTGACAATGAGTATCGACATGCCTGAGCATGATGTCGTGGTGCGCATAAATGCCTCCCTTTTTGAGTGGGTTATTGAGAACTTGTGCAAGAATGCTGTCGATGCCATGGAAGGTAAGGGTAGGATAGACATTTCTATTATTGAGGATGGATATGATGTCGCCATAGAGATTAAGGACAACGGAAAGGGAATCCGTCATAAGGATTTGAAGAATGTCTTTAAGCCAGGCTTCACTACAAAGAAGCGTGGTTGGGGACTTGGTTTGTCGCTTGCCAAGCGTATTGTAGAGGAGTATCATAAGGGCAAGATTTTCGTAAAAGAGTCTGAGATAGGCATTGGAACTACGTTTAGAATAGAACTGAAACGTTAAAAACGAATAGTTTTAGTTTAATTAACTAACAAAATTAGTTATATAACGAATATTTTTAGTTACTTTGCAGCGGTAATAGAAAAAATTAGCAAAGTAACAGAAATATTTTTATGAAGCAACTTACAGCAAAAGAAGAGGAGATCATGAACCATTACTGGACGTATGGTGACATGCAGATACGTGAGCTTCAGTCGCATTATGATGACCCGAAGCCTCATGTAAACACACTTAGTACCATGGTTAAGATATTGGAGGAGAAGGGCTTCCTTTGCCACCGTGCCCTATCTGCCCGCTGTTTCCAGTATTTTGCCAAGATTTCGCGCGAGGACTATCGTGGCGGTTCGTTGGCCAATGTGGTAAACAAGTTCTTTGGACACTCTTACCTCAATGCCGTGTCTGCTTTGGTAAAGGAAGAGAAACTGTCCATAGAAGAGCTAAAGCAGCTGATAAGAGAAGTAGAGGAGGAATGACAATGGCAGTATTTTTCATTTACTCGCTTAAGGTTGCCGTATGTCTCATAGCTTTCTACTTGGTGTATAAGTTGCTATTGAGCCGCAACTCATACTATCGTTTCAATCATGCATTGCTGCTGACGTTGGTATTTGCGTCGCTTGTGGTTCCCACAATAAGGTTGACATTGGCAGACGACGTTGTGCTGAACAAGGGCATAGCGATGATGGAGGAGGCTGTGGTTGTTGGTGAGACATTGCCTATAGTAGAGACAGACAGAAGCCTTTCGGTGGTTCAACTGCTGTTCCTTATATATATAATAGGTGTGTTGGCGTTTCTGCTGATTAATATCCTTTCTGTATGGCATATCGTTAGGCTTATGAAGCGCGCAATCATGAGGCAGGGCGATGATGGCATGGAGGTGATGGTTGTTGAGGAAAACGTGTCGCCATTCAGTTGGTTTGGCAATGTGGTGATGAGCCGCAAAGACTATGAGACATGCTTTGCAGAGATACTTATCCACGAGAGGGAACATGCTCGCTTGGGACATTCCTATGAGGTGATACTCTGCAACTTGCTGATAGTATTCCAGTGGTATAATCCAGCGGCATGGCTCTTGAAGCGTGAACTGCAAGACATTCACGAATATGAGGCAGATGCGGCGGTGTTGAGGGAAGGCATTGATGCCAAGCAGTATCAGATGCTGCTTATAATGAAGTCGGTGGGAGAACGCGCGTTCCTGCTGGCAAACAATCTAAATCACAACTCATTAAAAAAACGTATCAAAATGATGAAAACAAAGAAGACAAACAAGTGTCTGTGTCTGAAGGCACTTGCCGTGCTGCCAGTAGCCGCTTGTGCGGTTGTGGCTTTCGCCAATCCTGCAGTGGAACAGGCGACAAAGGACATTGAGAGTAGCGTTGACGAGACGCTTGTCGTGGCTGAGACGAAGACGTATGGGATGCCATTGCCTCAGGTTAAAGGTAATAATGTGGTTGAGGGGGATTCTTCATTACGTGTTAAAGGTAAATCCGAGAACGTTGTTCAAGAGGTTGACGAGATGCCGTCATTTCCAGGTGGAACACAAGCCATGTTCAATTTCCTCAGTGAGAATATACGCTATCCAGAGACTGCACAGAAAAACAAAGTTCAAGGTAGGGTCATCGTGAGTTTCGTTATAGACAAGGAAGGCAACATCGTGGAGCAAAGTATATTGAATTCTGTCTCGTCAGAATTGGACAAAGAGGCACTGAGGGTTATTGCTGCAATGCCCAAATGGATACCAGGCAAGTTAAAGGGGAAGGCAGTTAGCGTAAAATACGCGCTCCCTGTTACTTTCCGACTTTATGGAGGGAGCGAAAATAAACCGACAGCAGATATAGGAAACGCAGAGGCAGCCAACGCGGCTAATCAAACCACTCCAGCTGAAATCAACAGCGAGAAGAAAACTGAAGGTGTTGTTGTGAGAACGGGTTCTGTAGGGAAACCAGAGGACATCTATTACTCGATAGACGGGAAAGCCGTTGACCATACGGTGATTGAGTCCATCGACCCTTCAACCATTGAAAGTATCAACGTCGTGAAGGACAAAGCGTCGCTTGAGAAGATAGGAGCCAAGGATAAGTCTGGGGCAGTTTTGATAAAATTGAAGAAAAATTAAAATCTCTCTCGGATAGACATCCGAAAACAGGGCCTTCCTTTGCGAAAAGGGAGGCTTTGGGCGTTGTTTTCATCAATATATCATTAAGAAAATGAAAAAAAAGGTGTATAAGTTTCACTATATCGGAAATAATTAGTAACTTTGCACCCCAAAGTGAACAAATGTATAGTTTAGAGCCTTTTAAGATAGACTTGAACAGCCTAAAGGAAGGTAAGAATGACTTCCAATTTGAGCTGACTGACGAATACTTCGATGCCATCGAGGCTCCGGAGGTTCGTCGTGGCGTGTTGTCTGCCAACGTGACCGTTGAGCGTAGAAGCGACACGTTTGAGCTGACGTTCGGCATCGAGGGCTCTGTCATTGTTCCCTGCGACATCTGTCTCGACGACATGGAGCAACCCATCGACGCAGAGGGAAGGCTTGTCGCAAAACTTGGAGAAGAATACTCAGAAGACGATGACCTCGTTACCGTCGCCAAGGACGAAGGTGCCCTCGACGTATCGTGGTTCATTTACGAATTTATAGCTCTTGACATCCCAATCAAGCACGTTCATGCACCTGGTAAATGCAATCGTGACATGATGAAGGCTC
>CAMAGM010000189.1 GCA_945833995.1 uncultured Prevotella sp. | reverse complement strand
TGACGGAGTCATAAATGCATGTATTTCTCGCAAAACGCCTCGCCAAGACTGAAGCCTTCCTCGTAGAGGGCTTCGAGCTTTACGGGGTCTTTCTCTATGCGGTCAACGTCCATGGGGCGAAGTGGACGGATGACCAACGCCTCGCCGCTGTCCTCCATTCGCTCCACCATCTCAAGCTGACGGTTATAGACTGCTATGCGATGGCTCAAGGCTACACGCAGACGTGGGTATTTCTTATATATAAAAGGTGGAATCTTGCGGTCGCGTCCTGTGTTGCGGTAGCCACGGTTGCGAGTGAGCACAAGCACGTTGAGCTTGTGTCCTGTCTCAATGGCACGCATCACGGGAATGCTGTCAACAATGCCTCCGTCGAGATAAGGCAGACCATCGACATCCACAATCTTGCTGACGTATGGCAGGCTGCTGCTGGCACGGCAAGCGTCGAGCAGGCGCTGCTTGTTGCCCGACTTCTCAACAAAATACTCAGCCCTGCCCGTGAGACAGTTTGTAGCCACCATCTCAAACACGGCGGGATTGGAGAAATAGGTGTCGTAGTCGTATGGCACAAGCTCGTTGGGGAAACGGTCGTAGAGCAGCTCAGGGTCGAATATGCAGCCTTGCGTGACAAGGTGCTTTATGCCGAGATAGTTGTATTTCACGAGCATGTCGATGTTTGAGATGCGGGCACGCCGTGGCTGTCGGCTGACATAGGAGAGCCCGTTGCAGGCTCCTGCCGACACCGCCACCACATAGCGGAAATATAGCTCGTGTTTCATGAAAGCGTCAAGCACACCGCTTGTAAAGACTCCTCTCATGCCTCCACCTTCGAGCACAAGGCCTGTATTTCTGTTAATTAGCATAATTATAGCCTATAAAAATTAAAATTTTGGTGCAAAGATACTGCTTTTTCAAAAAAAACAAGTACCTTTGCGTAATAAATGAATAAATTTTCACTAAAAATTAATATATCATGTTCAACAGAGAGACCTACATCAGCCGCCGCGCCAAGCTTAAGGAGCTTGTGAAGAGTGGCGTCGTCCTGTTCTTCGGCAACAACGAGTCGCCGATGAACTATCCAAACAATACATACTATCCTTTCCGTCAAGACTCTTCGTTTCTCTACTATTTCGGTCAGCACCGCGATGGCCTCGTAGGCGTGATCGACGTTGACAACGACCGTGAAATCCTGATTGGCAACGACATCGACATTGAGGATATCGTATGGTATGGCTCGGTTGACAGTGTGAGCAACCTTGCCTCTGAGGTTGGAGTGGCAAACTCTGCCCCGATGAAGGAGCTGAAGAACATCTGCGACGAGGCTACACGCACGGGCAGAAAGATTCACTTCCTCCCACCCTACCGCTACGACATCATGATCCAGATAATGGACCTTCTGGGCATACACCCAAGCAAGCAGCGCGAGGCGGCATCGCTCGAACTGATTATGGCTGTGGTGAAGCAGCGCGCCACGAAGGAGCCACAGGAGATTGAGGCTATCGAGGCAGCATGCGAGGTGGGCTATCTGATGCACACCACCGCCATGCGCACCATTCGCCCGGGACTCTCTGAGAAATATGTGGGCGGCATAGTGGATAGCGTGGCACTGTCACACGCCACGAAGAACAGCTTCCCAACCATCTTCAGCCAGCACGGCGAGATAATGCACGGCATACCAACAAACGACATTCTTCAGGAAGGTCGCCTGGCACTGTGCGACTGCGGCTGCGAGCTGAACGACTACTGCTCTGACAACACCCGCACGTCGCCAGTATCGAAGAAGTTCACACAGCGACAGTTGGAGATATACTCAATAGTTGAGGCGTGCCACGACTATGCCCTTGAGGTGGCTAAGCCTGGAGTGAAATGGATGGACGTACACATGAACGTATGCCGACTGATGACCGACAAGCTGAAGGAGCTGGGCCTGATGAAGGGCGACAGCGAGGAGGCTGTACGCGCCGGAGCACACGCCATGTTCATGCCTCACGGCCTGGGACACATGATGGGTATGGACGTTCACGACATGGAAGGTCTTGGACAGACCTACGTTGGCTTTGACGAGGAGACACGTCCAAACCTCGAACAGTTTGGAACCAACTGCCTGCGCATGGGACGCCGACTGGAGGAGAACTTCGTGATGACCGACGAGCCTGGCATCTACTTCATTCCGTCGCTCATCGACGACTGGAAGGCAAGCGGACACTGCGCCGAGTTCCTCAACTTCGACAAGATAGAGACCTACAAGGACTTTGGCGGAATACGCCTTGAGGACGACATCCTCATCACCAAGGACGGTTGCCGCTTCCTCGGCAAGAACCTCATCCCTTACCATCCAAAGGACGTGGAGGAGTATATCGAGAAATATAGGGAGTAAGGAAGGAGTTAAAGGAGTTAAGGACAAAGGTGTATCCCCTGATAGGCTTTACTTCAAGGTATTGTCTTAACTCCTTAACTCCATTACTCCTTAACTCTTAAACAAAGAAACATTATTCATTAAATAATCAAAAACAAAAAAAAGACATGAAAAAACTTATGTTGCTGTCGCTTGCCGCCCTCATGACCTTGGGCGCCAGCGCACAAGAGAAGAAAGATGGCGACAACAAGAACAAGCCTGTGTTCACGACCATCAAGGAGAACAAGATTACAAGCATCAAGGACCAAAACCGCAGTGGTACGTGCTGGGACTACTCAACGCTTTCCTATTTCGAGGCAGAGATCTTGAAGAAGACAGGAAAGACCTACGACCTCTGCGAGTCGTTTGTCGCCAACAAGACATACATGGACCGTGCCGTTCAGGTGGTGCGCTTCCATGGCGACTGCCAGTTCGCACAGGGTGGCTCATGCTACGACCCACTCTTCTGCCTGCAGAACTACGGCATCTGCCCTGAGGACGCAATGCCATTCCCAGGCTCACTCTATGGCGACTCACTGAACAACTTCAACGAGTTCTTCTCACTGCTGGAGCCATACGTTGCAGCAGTGGCAAAGAGCAACCAGAAGAAACTCTCCACACAGTGGAAAGTGGGACTGCAGGGCATTCTCGACGCCTACCTCGGCAAGTGTCCTGAGACATTCACATACGAGGGCAAGCAATACACCCCACAGAGTTTTGCCAAGAGCCTCGGCATCAATTTCGACGACTATGTGACAATCACTTCCTACACACACCACCCATTCTACACACGCTTTGCCGTAGAGGTTCAGGACAACTGGCGTTTCCCACTGTCGTGGAACTTGCCTATGGACGAGATGATGCGCGTGATTGACAACGCCATCAACGAGGGCTACACCATCGCTTGGGGTGGCGACGTGAGCGAGGAAGGTTTCACACGCAAGGGTCTTGCCTACGCCTACGACGTGAAGGAGATGGAGAGCCTCCAGGGCAGCGACATGGCTAAATGGATGCGTCTGGAGAAGTCGAAGAAAACCGCTCTTATCGACTCTCTCGGCTGCACAGTGCCAGAGATTACTCCTACACAGGAGCGCCGCCAGCAGCGTTTCGACAACTGGGAGCTGACCGACGACCACGGCATGCTGATCTTTGGTATTGCCAAGGACCAGAACGGCAAGGAGTACTATATGGTGAAGAACTCATGGGGTGAGACAGGCGACTACAAGGGCATCTGGTATATGACCAAGGCGTTCATAGCCGACAACACCATGGACTTTATGGTAAACAAGAATGCCATTCCTAAGGATATCCGTAAGAAGTTAGGGATATAGTATAGAAGGTAGAGTATTTTGGAAGGTAGAAGGTAGAGGGTAGAAGGTAGAAGGTAGAAGGTAGAAGGTAGAAGGTAGAGATATGTTCTACCATGGGTTTTTAGGCAGTTCAGTACTCTCTACCCTCTACCCTCTACCTTCTACCTTCCAAAATACTCTACCCTCTACCTTCTACCTTC
>CAMAGM010000188.1 GCA_945833995.1 uncultured Prevotella sp. | reverse complement strand
CACGACCTCCGGATTATGAATCCGACGCTCTAACCAGCTGAGCTATCCCGCCATTTCTTGTTTGCGGGTGCAAAGGTACTACAATTTTATTAAACCACCAAACTTTTTTGCGAAAAAATTATGTGGAATGGAATTTTTTTTGTATTTTTGTGCCGTCAAAGCGACGATAAAGCCTTTAATGAACAAGAAATACGCTATTATGAGCAAGAAAAAGATTACGGTGGAATATCCGTTGGCAACAAAATCGGCTGCAATAGTCTGGGGACTCATAGGCAACGCCCATGGACTGGGAAAGTGGATGGCAGACTATGTTGAGGAGCACGACGGTGTGATGACATTCAAGTGGGGCGAGGTGTGGACCCAACAGGACATACGCACGTCGGAGGTTATAGAGAGGCAGGAGAACAGCCACATTAGGCTGAGGTGGGATGTCAACCCCTCTGATGAGGACTATTGGGAGCTGAGGATAGAGAAAAGCGACTTCAGCGGACATCTGAACCTGCTGATTACAGACCATGTCGATGAGGAGGACGTGGACTATATGCGCGACGTATGGGACGACAATCTGAGCCGACTGCACAATGTAAGCGGACTATAGATGAAAAAAAAGCCAGTTTTATTTCGCAATACCGATTTTTTATGCTAACTTTGCAGCCCGAAATCCTATATAATAAGGATTGATGCATGCGAATGATTCGAATAAAGAAACTGGATATATTCATAGCCAAGCAGTTTGGACTGCTTTTCGTCGGCACTTTCTTCATCTGCCAATTCGTGCTGATGATGCAGTTCCTGTGGCGCTATGTCGAAGAGCTTATTGGCAAGGGACTCTCACTTGAGGTGATGGCTCAGTTCTTCTGGTATATGGGACTGATGCTGATGCCGCAGGCATTTCCCTTGGCTATTCTGCTTTCCTCGCTCATAACTTTTGGTAATCTTGGCGAGAGCTCGGAGCTGACTGCCATCAAGGCTGCAGGCATCTCGCTGATACAGGCTTTCCGCTCGCTTATTGTGATCGTGACGCTGATTTGCTGCTGCTCGTTCTACTTTCAGAACGTCGTGGCGCCAGACGCCAATAAATCTTTCTACCAGCTTCTCCTCTCGATGAAGCAAAAGAGTCCTGAACTGGAAATTCCCGAAGGCATTTTCTATGATGGCATCCCAAACTGCAACCTGTATGTTCAGCGCAAGGACCTCAACACGGGCAAACTCTATGGAATAATGATCTACCGCATGAACGGCGGCTATGAGGACGCGGCGATAATTCTTGCCGACTCTGGCATGCTGCAGTCAACGGCAGAGAAGAAACACCTGCTGCTTACGCTCTATAGCGGCGAGTGGTTTGAGAACATGCGCTCGCAGGACCTTGCGGGAAGTGCCAGCGTGCCTTACCGCCGCGAGACTTTCTCAACGAAACGCATAGTGCTCGACTTCGACGGTGGCTTCAACCTTGCCGACGTGACCGGCATCTCAAACGACGCACGCTCTAAGAGTCTTGCGAAGATAAGCCACGACCTCGACTCGATAAGGGAATTCAACGACTCGGTGGGAAGGGCATACTACCGTGAGGCACAATACACCACGTTCAGTATGCCTGGGATGACAAAGGAGGACTCGTTGAAGGCTGCCAAGGAGGCGGCGAAGATAGATCTCGACAGCGTCTTTTATGGACACAAGTCGGAGGACAGGCAGACAATATTGCGCAACGCACAGTCGAGCATCAGCATGGCATCGTCGGAGGTGGGCATGAGGGGCGACTATGCAAAGTCGCTCTACAGGCAGCAACGTCTGCACGAGATAGAGATGGCGAAGAAATTCACGTTGTCTCTCACCTGCATCATCTTCTTCTTCATAGGCGCGCCTTTGGGAGCCATCATTAGAAAGGGAGGACTTGGAGTGCCCGTGATTATCTCGGTGCTGGTGTTCATCGTTTACTATATGCTCGATTTTACTGGCATGAGAATGGCGAGGGACGACAACTGGTCGGTTGGGTTTAGTGTGACAATATCAACTGTCGTGCTTACACCGCTTGCCATATTCTTCACCTACAAGGCAAACCGCGACTCAGTGGTGTTCAATATCGATGTCTATAGAAATCTTTTCCGCAGCATCCTGGGACTGAGGGTGAAGCGACATGTGTTCAAGAAGGAGGTGATAATAAATGACCCTGCATACGCCGAGGACGCAGAGCAGCTTAGGCGCATCAGCGACGACATTACCACTTACTCTCACGAGCATAGCCTACTGAGGATGCCAAACCCAATAAAGGTGTTCTTCAGGGAAGGCGACGACCAATACATAAGAGAAATAAACGAGGAGCTGGAGGCTGTGATTGACGACCTGTCGAACACCACCGACAAGGCGATACTTACCCACCTGAACCGCTACCCCATAATAGCCACACATGCCCATACCAGACCTTTCCGCCGCCGTTGGCTCAACGCCCTGACGGGAATAGTGCTGCCTGTGGGTCTGTTCTTCTATCTGAGGATGTGGCGATTCCGCTTGCGCCTCTTGCGCGACCTGCGCACCATTAAGGCAACAAGCACCGACATCTGCAACAGGATTGATGAGATGCGGGTGGCGGCTGAGAACAGAACAAATTAACTTTTACACCTTATTATATATATAATATGTCAGAAATCAAGATAAGCAGTATAGACGAGGCACTCGACGATTTTCGTCAGGGGAAGTTTGTCATCGTAGTGGATGATGAGGACCGCGAGAACGAGGGCGACCTCATAATAGCGGCAGAGAAGATAACACCTGAGAAGGTGAACTTCATGCTGAAATATGCGCGTGGCGTGTTGTGCGCACCTATAACCATCAGCCGCAGCGAGGAACTCGACCTGCCACACCAGGTGGCTGACAACACCTCGATGCTGGGAACACCGTTCACCGTGACCATCGACAAACTGGAGGGCTGCACCACAGGCGTGTCTGCCCACGACCGCGCAGCCACCATAAAGGCACTTGCCGATCCTGCGTCGCGCCCAGAGACCTTCGGCAGGCCAGGGCACATCAACCCCCTCTATGCGCAGGACATGGGAGTGTTGCGCCGCTCAGGGCACACCGAGGCGGCAGTCGATCTCTGCAAGTTGGCGGGACTCTATCCAGCCGGAGCCCTCATGGAGATAATGAACGACGATGGCACCATGGCACGTATGCCCGACCTTATGGTGTTCGCAAAGGAGCATGGGCTGAAGATAATAACCATCAAGGACCTCATCTCCTACAGGCTGAGGAAGGAGTCGCTGATAGAGGTGGGCAACGTGGCTGACATGCCAACGAGATACGGGCACTTCAAGCTCGTGCCTTTCCGTCAGACAGCCACGGGCGTGGAGCACATGGCACTGATTAAGGGCGAGTGGAAGGAGGACGAGCCTATCCTTGTGCGCGTTCATTCATCGTGTGCCACGGGCGACATTCTCGGCAGCATGCGCTGCGACTGCGGCGAGCAGCTCCACAAGGCAATGGAGATGATAGAGCGCGAGGGCAAGGGAGTGATTGTCTATATGCAGCAGGAAGGACGCGGCATAGGACTGATGAACAAGATTGCCGCCTACAAACTGCAGGAAGAGGGACTCGACACCGTGGAGGCAAACATCCACCTTGGGTTCAAGCCCGACGAGCGCGACTATGGCTGCGGAGCACAGATGCTGCGCCACCTCGGAGTGCACAAGATGCGCCTGATGACCAACAACCCGACCAAGAGGGTGGGGCTGGAGGCATACGGCCTGGAGATTGTAGAGAACGTGCCTATTGAGGTTCAGCCCAATGAGTACGACTATAAATATCTGAAAACGAAAAAAGACAGAATGGGGCATACGCTCCACTTAGCGTAAAAAATAACCTTAAATTCAAAAAAAACGCGTGAGAAAGTAAAAAAACAGCCGTTTTTCTTCGGATTAACAAATAAAATGATTACTTTTGCACGTAAAAACAAAACAAAATCACATTATGGCACAATTATCTGACCGATTGCAACGATTGGCGCCATCTGCCACACTGGCGATGTCGCAGAAGAGTAGCGAGATGAAAGCACAAGGCATTGATGT
>CAMAGM010000187.1 GCA_945833995.1 uncultured Prevotella sp. | reverse complement strand
CCACCGAAGATGCCTGTGTATTTCAACACGTGGCGATAGCTGTTTGTCGATAGTTTTTCTGTAGCCATACAGTAGGAAAAACGTCTTTTTACACCTTTTATTATAAATAATAGTTGAAAAAAACGCCATATAGCGTGTTTGTTCGAGAAAAAAGCGTATATTTGCATCGCAAAAACAAAACCGAAGCATGACAGTAACAACAACAATGGACAACAATAGCAACAACAGACCACTGATGTCGTTCGTCGTGACCTACCACAATGAGGACACGACGATGCTGAAAGAATGTGTCACAAGCATTCTCAACCTCTCGCTCAGCAGGGTGGAGAGGGAGATAATAGTGGTTGACGACGGATCGGACGTCTGTCCGATGAACGAGCTGATGGAATATGGTGACGACGTGATTTACATCAGAAAACCCAACGGCGGACTTGGCTCTGCCCGAAACCTCGGCATTACGGTGGCCAATGGGACATACATGCAGTTTGTCGATGCCGACGACTATCTGCTGACTACGGAATATGAGCATTGCCTCGACGTGGCGAGATACAAGGAGCCCGACATGGTGATGTTCAACTTCACGCGTAATAGTAAGGTAGGGCATAACATGGCAATAATTGAGGACTCGCCCGTGGCGGGTGTGGATTTCATGCGCAACCACAACCTGCGTGGCACCTCGTGTGGCTACCTGTTCAGGAAGGATGTGCTGCACAACCTTAGATTCCCCAACGACATAGTGCATGAGGACGAGGAATTCACGCCTCAGTTGGTGTTGCGCTGCGAGCGCATCTTCTCTTTAGGCTGCGTGGCATATTTCTACCGTGGGCACTCGGAACGCATAACCACCAACAACGACAAACGATGGAAGGTGAAGCGGCTTGACGACACGGAGACAGTGATAATGCGACTGCACCGCCGGGCTGACACGCTGCCATACGAGGAGCGTCAGGCAATGAAGCGCCGTGTTGCCCAGCTCACCATGGACTATCTGCACAACATAATAGTGCTGACGATGTCGAAGCGTTTCCTTAACGAACGCATAGAAGCGCTTGAGCGTGAGGGACTTTTCCCATTGCCAGCAAAGGCATACACGAAGAAGTATCTTATGTTCTCAAGACTTGTAAGGACATCTATTGGACGCAACATACTGCTTGCCGCCCTTCCTTTTATCTCGCATAGGAAATGAGGATTCTGCTACTCGGTGAATACAGCAACGTCCACGCCACTCTCGCCCAAGGGCTGAGGCAGTTGGGGCATCAGACAATGGTGGTCTCCAATGGCGACTTCTGGAAAAACTATCCGCGCGACATCGACATCAGTCGGAAAGAGGGTAGGTTAGGGGGCATCGCGCTCATGGCGCGTCTCGCCTCGCTATTGCCGAGGCTGAGAGGCTACGACGTGGTGCAGCTGATAAACCCGATGTTCGTGGAACTGAAGGCGGAACGCATCTTCCCACTATACAAGTTTCTACGCAGGAACAACGGACGCATGGTGCTTGGTGCCTATGGCATGGACTACTATTGGGTGAACGAATGTTGCGTTAGAAGGCATCTGCGCTATAGCGACTTCAATATTGGCAATGAGTTGAGAAACGACAACGACGCCATGAAGGAACGTCGCGACTGGATAGGGACAGCAAAGGAAAGGCTCAACCGGCTGATAGCCGACGATGCCGACGGCATAGTGGCAGGACTTTATGAGTATTGGTCGTGCTATGAGCCTCATTTCAAGGAGAAGACGACATTCATCCCTTATCCAATAGTAATGCCACAGCACAGTGGGACAAGGGACGTGCGAGGCAGGCGGCTGAACATCTTCATTGGCATTAACAGGGACCGAAGCCACTACAAGGGAACGGACATAATGCTTGAGGCGGCAAAGGAGGTGGTCGGTAGGCATGGCGACCTTTGTGAGTTGAGTGTCGCCGAGTCGGTGCCGTTCAACGAGTATCAGAGGATGATGGATTCCGCCGACATCCTTCTCGACCAGCTCTACAGCTACACGCCATCGATGAACACCCTTCTGGCAATGTCGAAAGGCATAGTGTGTGTGGGTGGTGGAGAGCCTGAGAACTACAGCATAATATCGGAGAGCCAACTTCGCCCAATCGTCAATGTCGAGCCGACATACGACAGTGTCTTGCAGCAGTTGGAGCAGCTCGTGTGCGACCCTGACAGGATAATGCGGCTGAAACGTGAGAGCATCGAGTATGTGGAGCGTCACCATGATTATATCAAGGTGGCAAGGCAATACTCGGAACTATACAAGGCAATCAAAACATAAAACATATAAATTATGCGAATAACAAAAAGACTATCATTATTGATGTTGCCGTTGGCAATGGCTACGACAACAATCGCAGCGGACACCGTGGTGGGCAATGTGCGCCATGCTGGTCCGTTCAAGCTCCAGCAGCCCATCGTGCTCGACAGCATCGACAACAAGCAGGTGCGCTACTCTGCAGAGACCCTCATCAACACACCACTGTCGCTGAGGCTTACCGACGACAAGGCTCTTACACCACTCTCGGCGTTGAGTCTCGACACCACGATGATGCATCTCGTGCGCTTCGACGTAAACACGGAGAAGCATCTTAATAACGTGAAAGTGGATGTGAAGGGAGCAAAGCAGTATAAGGTCTATGCCGATGGCAGTGAGCAATCAGGGGCTTTGACCCTTCAGCCTGGCTATCACAGCATCAGCCTAAAGTTCATTGCCGACAGTACAGGCATTGGCATATCGCTTTCCTCCGACGGTATCACCATGGTGGAGGACGGCAACCGACGTTTCACCATGACCGACGTCCTCGGCACGAGGGTAACCTCACAGGCCTCCGTCTCTCCTTCAGGAAGATGGGCTCTCGTGGGCTACCGCTGGTTCGACGCCAACAACAAGTCGCAGGGCGAGACAAAACTTATTGACCTGAAAACTGGTGCAAGCCGTCTGATAGGCGAGCGGGCACAATGGCTGCCATCGTCAGACCGCTACTACTACATTGATGTGGATGGCGACAAGAAACAACTGAAGACCGTTGACCCTGCCACGGGAAACGTCAGCACTATGGTCGATGACATGGTTGCTGACTACTACGCCATTTCCCCAACAGAGACCTTCGCCATTCTGATGCAGCCTTCTGAGGGACCGAAGAAAGAGGACGGCGTGTTTGAGATAGTTCATCCCGACGACCGACAGCCAGGTTGGAGAAACCGCTATTCCATCTCGCGCCTCGACTTCGCAACGGGAATGGTGCAACCCCTGACCTACACCTACAATGCCGTATCACTCTACGACATAACACCCGACGGAAAGCATCTGCTCTTCTCCGTTGCCACCGACTCGCTCACCCAGCGCCCCACAACGCGCCAAACCTTCTACGACCTCAACCTTGAGACCATGGAGAAGCGCATGTTGGTGGATAAGGACGGATTCATCGGCAACGGAATGTATGCCGGAAGTGCCGACAAGATCGTTTTCACTGCAAGCACCGAGGCATTCAATGGCATAGGAAACAGGGTGCCAGAAGGTAAGACACCGAGCATGTATGACTACCACCTTTATTTAATGGATGCCACAACGCTGAAGGTCACCCCAGTCACTGCCGACGATGCTACAAGCATAGAGAGCGTTGAGTACTCTATGGTTGACAAGTGTGTCTATTACACAGCACAAAACGGCGACAGCGTAAGTCTCTACCGACTCGACCCCAAGACCCTGCGCTCAACCATGGTGCGCCAACCTTTGGAGGTGCTCAACGGACTTAGCATAGCCTCAAAGGGTGGAAACATCATGGTTCATGGCTCGTCAATGTGTGTTCCTTACGAGGTCTATAACATCACCTCACCAGCAAGGAACGCAAAGGCTGCGCTTGTGCTTGCCCCCAACAAGGAGATGTATGCAAACTTGAAGATAGGCACCGTGAAGCCATGGAGTTTTGAGACCACCCGTGGCTATCGTGTGACAGGATTCTATAACCTGCCTGCCGACTTCGACCCACAGAAGAAATATCCTGTCATCGTTCACTACTATGGCGGATGCTCTCCCACGTCACGTCGCTTTGGCAACGGCACACACTATCCCGTACACTACTGGAACGCGCTTGGCTACATCGTGTTCAACGTCAATCCTTCCGGCGCCTCTGGCTTTGGTCAGGAGTGGGCATCACGCCATGTGAACACCATGGGTGAGGGAGTGGCACAGGACATCATCGATGCCACACGCCAGTTTGTGAA
>CAMAGM010000186.1 GCA_945833995.1 uncultured Prevotella sp. | reverse complement strand
AAGATATTGGATTCTTTCACTAATCTTATTGATGCCCTCAATGAAGAACTGTCATTGAGGCAGAAGCAGTTTGAGTATTATCGGGAGAAACTATTGACGTTTGATGAAAGTGTAGAGCGGCTTTCTTTTGGTAATGATTTTTCATTAAAGGCAAGAATAGGATGGCAAGGATTAACAAAAAAGGAGTATAGAAAAACAGGTGATTATTATCTTATAACAGGAACTGATTTTAAAGATGGGAATAAAATTGATTTCTCAACATGTGTATATGTTGATGAAGAAAGATATACTCAAGACCCTAACATTCAAATAATGCCAAATGATGTTCTGATTACTAAGGACGGAACATTAGGAAAGGTTGCATTTATTGATAAAATGGATAAACCTGCAACACTAAATGGAGGAGTTTTCGTTGTAAGAAGCAAAGTTCATGGAGTAAATCCTAAATATGTAGCATATTATCTTTCTTCATCCATTTTCAAAAATTGGATTGAACAAAATCATACAAATGGGTCAATAATGCATCTGACGCAAAAATTACTCTCAAAATTTGAAATAGCTATACCATCTCCAGACATCCAGCAATCCATCGTCTCCAAGCTCGATGCCTTCGAGTCCCTTATCTCCTCCTTAAAAGAAGAGATAGCACTGCGCCAGAAGCAGTATGAATATTATCGTGAGAAATTGTTGACTTTTGAATAGTGAACGTTTATGGTAGAGAAGTATGACATAATAGCGGAGCAGGCGGAATCGACCGTGATGGCGCACTACGAAGTGCAGCCACGCGAGGCAGAGGCTTACCAAAGCGAGGCTGCTTTGGAGGAGAAGCTGATAAGGCAACTCGTGACCCAAGGCTATGAGAGTCCGAAGATTACGGACGAGTCTACGCTTGTGGCAAACCTCAGGGCACAGCTGGAGAGACTGAATGGCTATCAGTTCAGCGATGCGGAATGGAAGAGGTTTCTCGACACGAAGATTGCCAACGACTCAATGAGCATTGAGGACAAGACGGAACTGATACAGAAGGCTGACACCGTGGTGGACTTCAAGCGCGACAACGGAGAGCCGAAGAACATCAAGCTGATAGATAAGCGAAACCTCGGCAACAACCGCCTGCAGGTAATTCACCAGTATGTGCCGTCGGGAGGAACGGCCAAGAACCGCTACGACGTTACGATATTGGTCAACGGACTGCCGATTGTCCACATAGAGCTGAAACGGCGAGGAGGAACGCTGCGCGAGGCTTTCAACCAGATAGATCGCTATCAGAGGGAGTCGTTCTGGGCAGGAAAGGCTCTGTTTGAGTATGTACAGATATTCGTAATCTCCAACGGTACGCAGACGAAATACTACAGCAACACCACACGAATAGCTCGCGAGAAAGAGACCGAGAGGCAGCATGGGCACGGAAAGAGGGTTGAGTCGAACTCGTTTGAGTTTACAAGCTATTGGAGCGACGCAGAGAACAACATCATTGCCGACCTTGAGGACTTTGCACAAACATTCCTGAGAAAGCAGACACTGCTGAACGTGCTGACGAAATTCTGCGTGTTCACCGTTGACAAGATGCTGATGGCCATGCGACCATACCAGATAGCGGCTACGGAAAGGATATTGCTGAGGATAGACACGGCGATCAAGAACCGATGGCAGGGAACGACAAAGGCTGGTGGCTACATCTGGCACACGACGGGAAGCGGAAAGACGCTCACATCGTTCAAGACGGCACAGTTGGCGGCAAGGATGGACGAGGTGAAAAAGGTGCTGTTTGTGGTGGACAGGCAAGACCTGGACTATCAGACCATGAAGGAGTATGACAACTTCGAGAAGGACTGCGCCAACAGCAACTCGAACAGCAAGATACTGGAGAGGCAACTGAACGACACGGAGGCGAGGATCATCATAACCACGATTCAGAAACTCTACATAGTGCTGAAGAAAAACAAGGGGCTGGAGCTGCTGAAGGACAACGTGGTACTGATATTCGACGAATGCCACCGCTCACAGTTTGGCGACATGCACAAGTTGGTGAGGAAGTCGTTCAAGAAATACATGATGTTCGGATTCACGGGTACACCGATATTCGCACAGAACGCCAACAAATATGGCAAGGGCGACTATCAGACCACGGCACAGGTGTTTGGCGGCGAGCTGGACGCAAAAGGACAGCACACACGACCACTGCACACCTACACCATCGTGGATGCCATCAGGGACAAGAACGTGCTGAAATTCCACGTCGATTACATCCGTACGATGAAGGAGAAAGAGGGCGTGGAGGACAAGCAGGTGGAGAGCATCAACGAGCAGAAAGCCCTGATTTCGGAAAAGAGGATAAGACTCATCACCGACTACCTATTGGAACATTTCGACCAGAAGACCAAGCACGACGACCAAGCCTACAAGCTGACAAAGCTGCTGAACGTGGAAGAGGTAATTAGACGAGGCAAGGATGCCGAGGAGAAGAAGGACAAGGTGGCTACCAAGGGCTTCAACTCCATATTCGCCGTGGAGAGCGTGGAGATGGCAAAGAGATACTATCTCGCACTGAAGAAAACCATGGAAGACCCCTCGGCCAGACAACTGAGGATAGCCACCATATTCACCTATGAGGCAAACGAGGCTACTGACGACGCAACAGGACTGCCCGACGAAGACCCGGCTGGAGTGGACAAGCTCGACAAGACGAGCAAGGAGTTTCTTGACAACGTAGCCATTCCCGACTACAACGGGATGTTCGGAACGACGTATGACACGAGCAGCGAGAAATTCCAAAACTACTACAAGGACATCTCGCTGAGGATGAAAAACAAGGAGATAGACCTGCTGATAGTGGTGGGAATGTTCTTGACAGGCTTCGACGCAAAGTCGCTCAACACGCTTTGGGTGGACAAGAATCTGAGGATGCACGGACTGCTGCAAGCCTACTCACGCACAAACCGAATACTCAACTCGGTTAAGAACTGCGGCAACATAGTGTGTTTCCGCAACCTCGACGAGGCGACAAACGAGTGTTTCGCACTGTTTGGCAACCGCGATGCAACAGGACTTGTGTTCATGCGTTCGTTCAAGGACTACTACGAGGGTTACGACGACGAGAAGGGCAAGCATCAAGCTGGCTACAGGGAGATTGTGACGGCACTGTTGCAGCAATTCCCCATTTGCGAGCTGAGTAAGATAACCGACGAGGAGCAGAAGAAGGACTTTATAAGGCTGTTTGGCAACTATCTGAAAGCCCACAACCTGCTCGTCTCGTTCGACGAGTTCTGCCCCGACGACTTGGCGAAGCTCAACGAGATAAGGATCATAAAGGAGGGCGAGAGGCAAGACTACCTCTCGTGGTACAACGACCTCTACGACGAGTTCAGACGCAGTCAGCAACATGGAGAGAGAGCCGACATAGAGGACGACATTGAGTTTGAGATAGAGCTCGTGAAGCAGGTTCAGATAGACATTGCCTACATTCTCGCACTGGTGGAGCAATACAAGGCTTCACAATGCCAAGACAGGGAAGTGTTGCTGAACATCAGCAAGAGCATCACGTCGAGCCCCGACCTAAGAAACAAGAAGGAACTCATCGAGGAATTCATCAACCGCATGACTCCCGAAGCCGGAGAGGTGCATGAGGAATGGGACAAGTATCTCGCCGAAGAGAAAAAACGTCAGATAGGCGAGATAATCGAAGAAGAGAACCTGAAACCCAAGGAAACCAATGCTTTTATCGAACGCTGCTTCAAGGATGGATATGTGGAGGAGAACGGCACTGCCGTCACGCAAATCCTTCCGCCCATGCCTCTCTTTGGGGCAGGCAAGAAGCGTCAGGAGACGAAGCTGAGGGTGATAGAGAGAATAAAAGAATTCTTCGACAGGTTTACCAATATCTAAGAAAGAATGAATAACTGAAATGTTGAAAAGATAAAAAAGTAAGCGTTGTCAACGTCTTGTTAGTCTTGTCGCTCTAAAACTACCACAACAGACAAAACCAAGATACTTACAAGCCACCGACAACAAGCGTTGCTCATGCTAAACAAAACGGCGTGGGCTACACTTGTATATGGCAAAACGAAGTAAGTATCAGGGTGTGGTAGCCCTAAGAGCGGCTTGTTTGTTGTATGTGGGTACTGGCCCACGCTTACTTAAAAAAGAAGAAAACGTATATATGGACGATTCACAACCAAAGAGGGTATTGGAGCATCTCCATAACCTATGTCAGTCACTGAAAGCCACCAATC
>CAMAGM010000185.1 GCA_945833995.1 uncultured Prevotella sp. | reverse complement strand
GTTGACGAAGTCAATTAGGTAGCCATGTAAGGGCGGCATAACACAGCACAGGGTGTGAACCCTGTGCTGTGTTATGTCTCCCCTTCGGGGCTATGGCTGCGCACCGAACATTAATCAATAATCATCTTATTCACTTTAGCCCGCAGTTCCTCTTTCAGCGATTCCGGGGCGAACGATGCGTCTATGCTGTTCATAATTAGTTGCTTCACTTCGCCGGTGGTAAGATGGAAAGTGTCGTTGAGCAGCTGGAACTCGCGGATTACATTGGTGGCTGACACTGCCATGTTGTCGGAGTTGATTGTAAACTTCACTTTCTTGTCCAAGAACAGTCGGAAGGGATACTGTGATATGTTTGGGAAGATGGCGGTGTTGAGATTACTTGTCGGGCAACATTCCAATGTTATTCCCTCGTCGGAAAGGCGTTGCATCAGTGACGCGTCTTCGGCTGACCTCACGCCGTGACCGATTCGCTTGGTTCCGTAGTCAAGGGCTACTTTCACGCTCTCAGGACCGTCGGCCTCACCTGCATGGATGGTGAATGGCACGTTGTTTGCCTTTGCCAACTGGAAGAGGTCGGCAAAGCCTGACGTGGGGAACAGAGCCTCAGCACCGGCGATGTCTATGGCAGCAACACCCTTGTCAAGGTATTCGGCGGCAAGTCTTACGGTTTCCAGGTTCTCTTCATGGTTGTCGTCGCCACGCATACAGCAGAGTATTAGCGCGACAGGCAAGGCTGCCTCTTGCTTGCCCTTGATGGATGCCTCAATCACCTCGCGCTGTGTCAGTCCATTTTGGCAATGCTTTTGTGGTGCAAAACGGATTTCAGCATAAATATATCCCAAGTCCTTCAACTCCTGTGACAATATCTTTATGCTCTCTGTTATTCCCACAGATGTCTGGAGCAGTGTGCCCGGGAAGGCGAATTTCTCCAAATACTCGTTCAGGTCCTGGCATCCCTCGTCCACTTGTAGTTGTTTGCGCAATTCCTCATCGCTCATGTCGAGTGTGATGCCTTGAAGCTGTGCCAACTTCCTTGCGGCCTGGATGGACAATGAACCGTCGAGGTGCAGGTGGAGGTCTGTGTAGCAGCCTAACTTGGCAAGCTGTTCATTGGTGATGTACTGTTGGTCTTCACCTGTTGACGGGTTGTCGTCATCCGAGCAGGATGTCATGACAAATCCCATCATCAATGCTGCCATTGCAGAAAAAAACAATGAATAAAATCTTCTCATAACAAATTCTTATATTCTATGATTATTAATAAATAAATGTCTTTTTGTAGCCAATGTTTGTGCAAAGATATACATTATTATCAATAATCAGAAATAACATGTGGTTTTTTTATACGCGAAAAGTCACTTTTTTCTTTATTGACCAAAGTTTTGCTTTATTGACCAACGACTTTCAAATATTTATTGTAACTTTGTTGCCGAAAACAAATATTATCAAAATTTAATAGTGTCTATCAATAGAGATTGCTTATGGACAACAAGAAATTAATTGTTATGCTGATGCTCTTCGCATTGCTGCCGGCAATGCAGATGAAGGCTGACACGGAAGTGTATGTAGGGAAATTGTGTTTCCGCTGTTATGATAAGACGATGACTGCGGAACTGGTGGAAAACAGGTTCTGTGAGAATCCGGTGGATATTATCGTGCCGCAGACGGTGGAATCCGATGGCAAGGTCTATACTGTGACAGCCATCGGCGATAACCCTTTTTGGTTTGCTATTGAGAGCGTTCAGCTACCTTCAACCATCCGCCGCATAGGAGACAAAGCGTTCTATATGGCGAGCTTCTCGGAGTTTGTCATGCCCGACTCAATAGAGGAGATAGGCGAACAAGCCTTTTATGGTTCAGCACTCCAACGTGTAGTCTTTCCCAAGAGTTTGAAACAATTAAAGATTGGCAAAGAGGCGTTTGCATGCTCTTCGATAGAGGAGCTGGAATTGCCTGAGGGATTGACCGAATTGGGAGCATTGGCATTTGAAAGTACTTATATTGAGAGTATTGCGTTTCCTTCCACACTGAAAGCTATTCCTGACGGCTGTTGTCATTTCTGTAGGCAACTGACAAGCATCACTATTCCCGAGGGGGTGGAGTACATTGGCGAAGACGCCTTTTCGTACACACAGTTGGCGAATGTCGCGATACCCACTACGGTGAAGGAGATAGGGAGTTCACCGTTCAGTAATGCTCCGATAACCTCGGTCACCATCCCCTCTACTCTGAAACGTTGGCCAGATTATTTTTTAGCGGGTGCGCTGGTGGAGTCCATAGATATTCCTGAGGGTGTGACTGAGATTGGAGAAGGTTGTTTTATGGATTGTGGCAGTCTGAAACACGTCAAGATACCCTCTTCGGTGAAGTTCATAGGGCATGGAATTGTCTCATGCTGCGACTCTCTGGAAAGTCTGTCGATTCCATCCAGTGTCGAGGTGGTTGATGGTGACCCGATGCTTTCTGAGAATGCTACACTGGAAATCACCGGAACCGACAACAAACTTCGCATGGAAGGCGGTATGCTCATCAACGACAGGGGAGAGGACGGAGTGTGGCTGTTGACATTGCCAGAGAATGCTATTGTTGACGGGCGGTTTACAGTGCCTGATGGCATCACGGCTTTGGGCACATTCCTTTTGTGCGGTTACGACGAGCTTGAGGAGATAACAAACCAGGAGGTTCTGGAGCATTTAGGCGAGTTGGCACTGTCGTCGACAAAAATCAAGAAGGTGAACATGCCAAGACTGAAAAGTATTGGAGAACGTGCCTTTGACTCATGTTATGACCTGACGAGTGTCCTTCTTCCTGAAGGTGTGGAGGAAATTCCGGGACGTTGTTTCGAGAACTGCCATAATCTCAGCGTAGTCACCTTGCCTTCCACACTGAAGAAGATTGGAGAATATGCGTTCAGTGGTTCAGGCATCACATCCATTGATCTGCCAGAGGGCTTGCAACAGATTGGCGAATGGGCATTTTTTTACTGTGACATTGACAACATCAACATTCCTGCGTCATGCAACAACTTCTCTCTTGCATTCTCCAAAGTCAGGACGGTAAACATAGCCGAAGGAATTACCGATATTGTTGATGGGGCGTTCCTAAACTGTTCCATGCTTGAGGAAATCAAGTTGCCCTCTTCGCTCAAGACTATCGGCAGCGATGCTTTCTGGGCTTGCACGTCATTGAATCATATTGATTTGCCGGATGGCTTGGAGTCAGTGGGAGAATCAGCCTTCAGCTTTTCGGGACTTACCTCGGTCGTCATTCCTGAGAGTGTCTGCAAGATTGGAATCAGGGCGTTCGAGGACTGTTCATTGACATATTGCGAAATTAAAAGCCCGTTGAGAGAGATACCTGAAGGTATGTTCGACGAATGTAAGCAACTGCAACAGGTGGTACTGCCCAATACAGTAGAGCGATTTGGCATGTTGGCTTTTTGGTGCAACTTTGCCTTGAGCGACATTAACTTTCCAGACTCTCTCAAGGAATTGGGGTATGCTGCAATGGCAGGAACCAATATCGAACAGCTGAAATTGCCTGCTACTGTGGAGAGAATCGGCGAATACTGTTTCGGTGGTGCCAATTGCAGCACAGTTGACCTCTCTCTTACGCAACTCAAGGAACTGCCCGGACATGCCTTCAACGAGTGTCTGAATATCAAGAGCATCATTCTTCCTGCCTCCATGGAAGTGATTACCGACAATTTCTATCTCAGTCCGGAGATAGAGCGTGTGGAGTGTCGCTCCGCCGTGCCGCCCGTGGTTGAGGGAGAGACATTCGACGAGGAAGTATTCACCAAGGCTATGCTCGTTGTTCCCGCAGGAAGTGAGGTGGCATACCGCAATGCCGAGGTGTGGAAGAAATTCAATAACATTGCCATCCCGACGGGAGTGAAATCTACCTTCGTTGACTCTCAAGACGGAGAGCGTATATATGACCTGCGAGGCATTGAGATGAAGACAGAGAAAGGACTTTTCATCAAGAATGGAATAAAAATAATTAAGAATTAAAGGCCCACCCCCTTCATGAACTTAAATGTATGTTATTTCACCCACACTCCTAAATCATACTGTATTCCAGCAAGATATAAGCGTGCTTTAATAACAGTAAAGGGTGGGAAACTTTAGTAAAGAATTAGGAATTATGAGAAAAACGGCTTTGATTTTTATGGCATTGGTGGCGCTGGGCGCCGCCAATGCCGATGCGAAGAAGTTCTACCACTACGGGAACACGCTCACGTTCCT
>CAMAGM010000184.1 GCA_945833995.1 uncultured Prevotella sp. | reverse complement strand
TGGATAAGTCACTGTTGCCAGTGCATCCATTATGAGTTTTGGATATATTGTCATATTTTTAGGAGTTAAGGAGTTAAGGAGTTAAGGAGTTAAGACATTAGTTAAGAGCGGAGTCCCAACTTAGGCTAAAGCCCCTTTAATCCTATAATCCCTTATTTTTTAATTCTTAATTCTTAATTTTTAATTCTTAATTCTTAATTTTTAATTTTTAATTCTTAATTCTTAATTCTTTAGAACGTCATTCTCACCATGAAGCGTATTCCGTCCTTGTGAACGCCAGGATAGTCGTTGTAGTTCAGTCGGCGGACATACTCAACGTGTATGAGCTTGAAGATGTTGTGGATGCCGAGGGAGAGCTCGTAGTATGGTTTCTTCGGGTCCATCACATGGCAACCTGTCGGGAACATCATCAGTACGTCGCTCTGGGCATTCTGCGCAAGATAAGGATTGTTCTTGTCGGAGAGCGAGCCCCAAAGGCAGCGGAATCCGATGTACTCACGCCACTTCAGTTTCTTCAGCAGTGGAATGCGGTTGAATATCTTTCCGTTGAAGTCCCACGAGATGTAGAGCGACGCGAAGCGGTCGTTGAGGAACTCCATGTTGTCAATCAGCTCGAAGGTCTGATCCTGAATGATGTAGCTGAGGTTCGTCTCTGGCATGATGAGCAGCGGATAAGGCACTTGGTTCCACTGTATTCCACCATTGAGATAGCAGTCAATCTTTCCCCACGAGTTCATCCAGAAGCGCTTGTAGATTGAAGCCTCGGTGTAGTTGTAGCGATAGTCGCTTCCGAGGAATCCCTTAATGCCCAGCGTGTGCTTAATGGAGAACACTGGTGCGTCGAGGTTTATCTTCAGTCGGCGCTGCTTGGTGTTGATGAATGTCTCGCCCGGTGCGAAGCGCAGCTCAATATTGAACTCCGATGTGCGGAACTTCCTCGAAAGCCCACGCATCGTGGCCGCAGTCTCAGCATCAGTGCCGCTCAGCTTATCGGCGTTGGCAGTGTAGTCCTTCATCGGCACGAAGTAGAGGTCGCATGCTCCCTCGTTCTCCTCTGCCTTGAAGCCAATGGTGGTCTTGAAGCCCCAGTCCTCCTCGCGCTCAAACTTGATTTCCTGGCGGTTGTAGAACATCATCTTATCCACCTTGCTCCACTTGAACGAGGTGAACACGTTGTCCTTGTCGGTCTTCATGAACTTGTCCGACGGGGCCATGATGTCGTAGGTCGATGACAGCGTAAGCGTCCTCTTTGGGAATTCCCTCGGCAGATACTCCTTCTTGTTGAACGAGTAGATGAGGTCAGCCTTGTAGTAGTTCTTCTTGCTGTCCCAGCCGCGGGCAAAATAGCCTGAGGCAAACCAGTTGGGGTTGAGCTTCGCCGTTGTCTGTGCCGACACGCGTGTTCTGAGTCCATCCACAGTGTTGCTTGTCAGCATGGTGTTTATCGGTCCAATATCGACCTTGCTCGGATTGCCCGTCTCCACGAAATTCTCAATGAGCGCCTTCAATCCGAATATGATGTACTTAAAGCCCTTTATTTGCTCAAGGTTATGCACGAAAGCGTCCATCTTGCTCTCGCTCTTCGTGAGTGACACTTGTCGGTATTGGTTCCAGAAAGCCTCGTCGCGCATCATCGCGTCAGCCTCCTTCACCTCTTTCGCCTTGCCCTTGAACAGCTGTTTTGGCAGCTCGTCGAAGGCATAGTCGGTCAGTCGCGTGTTTCTTATCACCACACACTTCTGAATCCAGCTCGCCAGTTTTATCTCGGCAATCATGTCGTCGTCGGAGAGCACCCACGAGCTGTCGGGCAGCATGGTGAACTCCTGCCTCACCTCAAGGTTCTCCACGAAGTTCACGTCGCTTCGCTTGGGTATTGTCAGCTCGCAACGCTTCACCTGATACGACGAGTCAGCCAAGATGTAGATGTCGCCACGGAAACCGAAGTCCTGCTGGTTGTTGGGCATGAAGTGCAGATGGAAGCACTTGTCGCGGTCAACATAGAGCGTGTCCATTATATAATAGCGGTAGAAGCCGATGGCGTCCTTGCCTATTGGCGACGTGAATGGATATTGGAGCAGACGTATTTGGTCGTCGTAGATGTTCACGTCGGTAAACACGTCCTTCAGCGTTGTGGTGAGAATGTCGCCTGTCTGCAGCAACTCGTTCACTCCCGTAGAGTTCTGTCCCTTTATTATGCTTTTCTCGCTGTGCGGACTTTTCCTGTAGATTTTCTGCGTCAGGGTTTCGTCAACCGACACTGGCAGAATGAGCTTTCCCGTGTATTCGCATTTCTCCACTTGGTCGGTAAACCATTTCTTGTTCTTCAGTTTCTCGTCCTGCAGTCGTTCGGGCGTTATGTCGTTGAGTGCGAGTGTTATTTTCTGATATTTGTTGTACTGATAATAGTCGCGGTTTTCGAGGTCGGTGCGTTTCTTAGCCGCAATCACCTTCTTCATCAGCTCCACTGCAGGATTGTTCTTTCTGCTGTAGCGCTGTTTCTTCGACTTTATAGTCACCTCCTTCAATGTCTTTGTGTCAGGCTTGAGCTTGACGTTGAATGTGTTTTTCGTGTTTGCAGTGATTGTCATAGTCTTCGACACATAGCCAATGGCGCTGAACGTTAGCACCCAACCGTTGTGTCGCGCAATGCGGAAATGCCCGTTGATGTTTGATGCCACGGCAACGCCATGACCACGATAGATGGCACTCGCATAAGGTATCGAGTCGCCCGTCTCATCGTCGATAATGTATCCCGACAGCTGTGCACGCAATGGCAGTGCCACGAGCATCAGGACTAAAAGTATGAATGTTATTCTGAATGCTTTCAAATGGTTTTGTTTTAATGAGGAGTGTGGAGAGAGGAGTGAGGAGTGAGAATAGCTCACTGTGCAGTTATCAGCCATATAAATAGGGCTTCCACATATCTCACTCCTCACTCCTCTCTCCTCTCTCCTCGAAATTTACTCCTCTCTCCACAAAATTATTAATCTATCTCTTCGTCAGCCTCATAGCCGCCCATTTCGCGGATGGCGTTCTTCAGCATGGTGTACTGCTGATAGAGGTTGTTAACAGCCTCTTCGCCCTGGGTGTAGTCGTGCATTGGGGCTTTGAGGAAGAAGCTGAGGAAGCGCTGTGTTCCGTAGCGTCCGGCACGTGCTGCGAGGTCGCTCAGCAGAGTGAGGTCGAGCAGCAGTGGGGCGGCGAGGATAGAGTCGCGGCAGAGGAAGTTGATCTTGATCTGCATTGGATAGCCCATCCAACCGAAGATGTCGATGTTGTCCCAGCCCTCCTTGTTGTCGTTGCGAGGTGGATAGTAGTTGATGCGCACCTTGTGGTAGTACTGCGTGTCCTCGTCGTTGCCGTGGCCATAAAGGTCGGGCTGTACGTCGGGCTTCAGGATTGTCTCCAGTGTAGAGAGCTTGCTCACCTCCTTGGTGTGGAAGTTTGCGGGCTCGTCGAGCACAAGACCGTCGCGGTTGCCGAGGATGTTTGTAGAGAACCATCCTGAGAGACCGAGGCAACGTGTGCCGATGATAGGAGCGAATCCGCTCTTCACCAGTGTCTGACCAGTCTTGAAGTCCTTGCCTGCGATAGGCATCTTGGTCTTCTCTGCCAGTTCCCACATTGCAGGAATATCGACAGTGGTGTTAGGAGCACCCATTATGAATGGTGCGCCCTCAACGAGAGCAGCGTAGGCGTAGCACATTGAAGGAGCGATGTGCTCGCGGTCGTCAGCCTTCATTGCAGCCTCAAGGTCGGCAAGGTGGTAGTGAATCTTCTCTTCCACTGGAACATATATCTCAGTAGAAGCAGCCCAAATGACCACGATGCGTGAGCAGTTGTTCTTCTCCTTGAAGTCGCGGATGTCCTGACGCAGGGCCTCAACCATTTCCCAGCGTGTCTTGCAGTCCTTCACGTTGTCGCCGTCGAGGCGCTTGGCGTAGTTCTTGTCGAAGGCAGCCTTCATAGGCTTTATTGCCTCCAGCTCGTCCTTCACTGGGTTGATGTCCTTCTCCTTCAGCACCTCTGCGTACATGGCAGCCTGATAGGCATTCTGTGGGTAAACGTCCCATGTGCCGAACACGATGTCGTCAAGCTTTGCCAGTGGCACGATGTCACTGTAGTGGAGATATTTCTTGTCGGCTCCACGACCGATACGGATTTTGTCGTACTGGGTCATCGAGCCTACAGGCTTTGCCAGTCCACGGCGAGCCATGAACACACCTGTCATAAAGGTTGTTGCCACGGCACCGCAACCAACAACCATAATTCCTAATTTGCCATCTGCTGGCTTAACATTAGATTGCTTCATTA
>CAMAGM010000183.1 GCA_945833995.1 uncultured Prevotella sp. | reverse complement strand
GGGTTCAATCTATGTTCCGCAATGCGGAACGTACGTTCACCAATGCGGAACGTACATTCCCCACTGCGGAATGTAGGTTCACCATTGCGGAACATAAAACGAATACCTATTCCCGTTGAATCCATATCCCCATAATCGACTTTTCGATATGCTCATATCGACAAGTTGATATTGCCCTATCCACTTGTCGTTATGAGCCTTTTATGCAGGTCAGATACTCAGCGGAAACGTCTCGCTGCACAGCATTATTTCAGCATGTACTGTTGAGGCTATCCGCCTTGGGTAGGGACTTACATAAAGTAAAGTCCCTACACGCGGCGGTGGAGGCAGATTGTGCGGGCGGGACGCCCACACTGTTGAAGACACTTACTTTGCCTTTGCAGGTAGGAGAAATGCGTCGAACTCACGTTGTTTTTATTTTTTATTGTCACTGAAAAGAAAGAAAAGGGAGTATTGTTGCGGCTGTTTGGAGAAAAAAGAGTAACTTTGTGGCGGATTTTAGAATGGGGGAGGAGAAAAAACAGTAAAAGGAATGAAGAAATATAAAGTGGCGGAGCATGTCTTCGCAATTGAGACAGGTGGACGGGAACTTGACATGAGCCAGTATGTCCCGTTTGAGACAACTGACGGCAGCCCGCTTTTCACACTCGTCGTTGACAAGGGCACAGAGGGTGTCGCGTTTGACGATATTGAGGAGGAGGCGAGGCAAGACGATGGCGACCAGACGATAATATGCGGAAAACTTGGCGACGGGCGAAAGGCCTTTGGTTATGTGTGGACTCGTGGCAAGGCTCTCTTGGCGAGCAATGGCGACTACACGAGGGCGACTCTCTATTCCGACGACGAGAAGCTGAGCCACGCCGTTGACAACTCGCTGATGCTGCTCTTTGCCCTCGCCACGGCACGCTGCTCGACGCTGCTTTTCCATGCCTCTACGGTGGTGTGGCACGACAGGGCGTATATGTTCCTTGGCGTGAGCGGAACGGGCAAGAGCACACACTCGCGACTGTGGCTCGAAAACATCGGCGACACAAGGTTGCTGAACGACGACAACCCCGTGGTGAGGATCATGGCTGACGGGGAAGTGATGGTGTGTGGGTCGCCGTGGAGCGGCAAGACACCATGCTACCTGAATGAGAAATATGAGTTGGGCGGAGTGGTGAGACTGCGACAGGCTCCCAGGAATGTCATCAGCCGACAGAACATTATAGAGGCATACGCCACGATAATAGGCTCGGTGTCGGGCATGCGTTGGGAAAAGACGATAGCCGATGGGATACACGCTACCACAGAGGCGCTTTTGAGGCACTGCGGAGTGTGGCTGCTCGACTGTCTGCCCAATGGTGACGCTGCCCTGTTGTGCAATAAAACTATAGCACGATGACGACTAAGAAAGTAATGCCCATGCAGGTGGTGATGGATGAGGTGAGGCGCATCGTTGGCGAAGGCAAGAACGTGTTGCTGCCAGTGACGGGGCGAAGCATGCTTCCGTTCATCGTAGGCGACAGGGACATGGCAGAGCTGCACCCGATAAGGAAACCTCTCGCCAAGGGCGACGCGGTGCTTGCCTGGGCAGATGGGAACCACTATGTGCTGCACCGAATAGTGGATATAGATGGTGAGAGGGTGACGCTGGAGGGCGACGGAAACCTTGGGCTGAAAGAGCACTGCAACCGTAGCGACGTGATAGCAAGGGCTGAATGGGTGATGGATGGACGTAACGGACGACGGACACGGCTCATAGGCAAATGGGCAATGACGAAATGGTGGTTGTGGAGAGGAGTGAAGATATTGAAAAAGATAATAATATATGCGACTAAGAAAAGGTTTTGAACTTCGCCAGGTGTGTGGCGAGAACGTATTGATGGCTGAGGGACTGGACACTATAGACTTCAGCAAGTTGGTGAACTTCAACGAGACGGCTACCTTCCTTTGGGAAGAGGCTGGCAGACAGGGCGACTTCACCGTTAAGTCGCTTGCCGAGGCATTGTGCCGGGAGTATGACGTGGATGAGGCATCGGCAGCAGCAGATGTTGAGGCTCTTGTCGAGAATTGGAAAGAGGAGGGGATATTGAATTAGGAGTTTTGAATTTTGAGTTTTGAATTATTCTCGCTTTGCTGCGATTATTCAATTTTGAGTTTTGAGTTTGAATGGGGTATGTGAGATGGTTTTGGCGACAGATGGGCGACATTCGCACTAATGTGTTGGTGCGAATTGTTGCTGGTGTGGCACAGGTGGCTTTCGGACTGCTGCTTGTGTGGCTCTGCCGTAGGTTCATCGACCATGCTGTTTGGCAGGGCAACGTGGTGGGCGAGGTGCTGCTGTTGGTAGGCGTGCTCGCCATCTCGATAGTGCTTCGCCAAATTGTCTATTACCTCTACAACTCAGCCGACATTAGGCAGCAGAACGGAATACGCATGAGGCTATTTTCCCAACTGCTGCACCGTAGGCTATATGCCACGGCAGAGCGACTACACTCTGGCGACATTAGCCAACGCTTGGAGCGCGACATTACAGCCGTGGCTACGGTGACAGCCGACATAGTGCCCCGTATGGCGGTGACAGTGGTGCAGCTGACAGGCGCTTTCCTTCTGATGCGCTCAATGGACGCCACATTGGCGTGGAGCCTGCTGGTGTTGACCCCAGTGGTGATAGTGGGTGCGAAATGGCTTTCACGCCGATTGCGGAACATGACCCTTGACATCAGGCGCGACGAAAGCCATATACAGATGCTCATTCAGGAGTCGATGGAGCATGAGACCATAGTCAAGGCAATGGAGAGCCAGCCTCTGCTGGAACGGCAGATGAACGAGATGCAGGGGCAGCTGGGGCGTAACGTGATGCGGCGCACACGCTTCACTCTCGTGGTGCGCCTGCTGATGGCATCAACCTTCGGAATGGGCTATCTTGGAGCCTTCATCTATGGAGGACTGCAACTGAAGGAGGGCGCGATAACGTTTGGGGTGATGACAGCGTTCCTGCAACTTGTCAGCCAGATACAGAGCCCTATAATGGCTCTGCTGAACATGCTGCCACAGATAGTGCATGCCACGGCAAGCGTGGAGAGAATAAGCGAGATTGAGGCCTTGGAGCAGGAAAGCGGCCGTGGGGCTAATGGCTATAGGGCTTTGGGCAAGCTTGGAGTGAGGCTTGACGGGGTGAGCTATTCCTATCCAGGCAACGATGGCAGCACGCTGGCAATGGTGAGCCACGATTTCCGCCCAGGAACCTCTACGGCAATAATGGGGGAGACGGGACGAGGCAAGACAACGTTGCTGCGAATGGTGTTGGGAATAATAGAGCCAGACAGCGGCAAGGTGGAACTATATGATGAGAATGGGAATACCATTGGCGGAGAGGCGATGCGCCAGCATATTACCTACGTGCCGCAAGGCAACACTCTGCTTAGTGGCACCATACGCGACAACCTTCTCATAGCCAATCCAAAAGCTACGGACGCAGACATGCGGAAAGCCTTGCATACGGCAGTTGCGGACTTCGTATTGACATTGCCGAAAGGCTTGGACACCGAGATAGGGGAGCACGCCACAAGACTGAGCGAGGGGCAGGCACAACGCATTGCCATTGCGAGGGGGATGCTGAGAGAGGCACCAGTGGTGTTGCTCGACGAGGTGTCGGCATCGCTCGACTCCGTTACCGAGCGCACGCTGTTTGACCGACTGTTCGCCGAGTGCTCCGGGCGCACCATAATATGTGTCACACATAGGGAAGAGGCAGCGGCAAGGTGTGGTGGGAAGTTTGTGCTACACCTTATTTAATAGTTCTACAGACAGTTGTAAAAAGGCTTGTTTTTTGTCCAAAAGGAAGAAAAATGATGCTTTGTTGGCTTTTTGAGAAAAAAAAAGCAAAAGATTCTTTGTTATTGAAATAAAAGTTGTATCTTTGCACAGTCTTAAAAGGACATTGCTCATATTGACCAATTATTATTTATAAATACAAAAAAGCTATCATGCAAAGTACTAACATTCCACAAGTGAAGCTCGGTATCATAGCAGTAAGCCGAGACTGTTTTCCAATAGCACTGTCAACCCAGCGCCGCGAAAACATTGTGAAGGCCTATAAGGGCGAACTTTTTAACTGCCAAACTACAGTAGAGAACGAGAAGGACATGCTCAAGGCTGTCGCAGAGGTAAAAGAGGCAGGATGCAACGCTCTTGTTGTCTTCCTTGGCAATTTCGGTCCTGAGACTCCTGAGACTCTTATTGCAAAGAACTTTGATGGTCCATGCATGTTTGTAGCAGCAGCAGAGGGTGACGGCGACATGATCAACGGTCGTGGCGACGCTTACTGCGGTATGCTCAACTGC
>CAMAGM010000182.1 GCA_945833995.1 uncultured Prevotella sp. | reverse complement strand
CCTTCTACCTTCCAAAATACTCTACCCTCTACCTTCTACCTTCCAAAATACTCTATCCTCTACCTTCTACCCTCTTTTTTTAAAAAAACAAAAAAAACACACCCTTTTTGCTTATATATTGATTTTTATTTGTAACTTTACACGCCGATTGTACGCACTTGAACAATCAGCCCTTAGAACGGAAGAAAATAAAAACAATATAAATGCATTTCAAATGGAATTACGACACACCTACATCCGAAAGAAAACAGGCAGCTAAGGAATTGGCTGAGAAAATCGGTATGAGCCCGATTTTGGCTGACCTGCTGATAAGGAGAGGCATAAAGACCGAATCAGCGGCAAAGCGTTTTTTCCGACCGATGCTGAGCGAACTTATAGACCCATTCCTTATGAACGACATGGACATCGCCGTAGATAGACTAAACGATGCCATGGGGCGTAAGGAGCGTATCATGGTGTATGGCGACTACGACGTAGATGGCTGTACTGCCGTGGCATTGGTGTATAAGGTGTTGCAACAGTTCTATTCCAACATCGAGTACTACATACCCGACCGCTATGACGAAGGGTATGGAGTGAGCCGCAAAAGCATCGACGAGGCGAAGGAGAAAGGTGTAAAACTTATCATCGTTCTCGACTGTGGCATAAAAGCCATAGACGAGATTGCCTATGCCAAGCAACTTGGCATAGACTTTATAATTTGCGACCATCACGTGCCTGATGAGGTGATGCCACCTGCAGTGGCAATCCTCAATCCAAAGCGCAAGGACTCAACCTACCCGTTCCACCATCTCTCAGGTTGTGGCGTGGGCTTCAAGTTCATGCAGGCTTTTGCCAAGAACAACGGCATTCCGTTCTCGCGACTCATGCCTGTGCTCGACTTCTGTGCCGTGAGCATAGCGTCAGACATCGTGCCTGTGGTTGGAGAGAACCGCACACTGGCTTTCCACGGGCTGAAGCAGCTCAACCAAAATCCATCCGTAGGTCTTAAGGCAATCATAAAGATTTGCGGACTGACAGGCAGGGAGATAACCATGAGCGACATAGTGTTCAAGATTGGCCCGAGAATAAATGCCTCCGGACGCATGCAGAACGGGAAGGAAGCCGTTGACCTGCTTGTGGAGCGCGACTTTAGGACAGCACTGCTTGAGGCAAGCCAAATAAACGGCTATAACGAGCAACGAAAGGACATCGACAAGCAAATGACCGAGGAAGCCAACCTAATCGTGTCAAAACTTGAGGACCAGCAGCACCTCTCGTCCATAGTTCTCTCAGGTGAGAACTGGAAGAAAGGTGTGATTGGCATTGTTGCCTCACGACTGACCGAAATCTATTTCCGCCCCACGGTGGTACTGACTGTTGTTGACGGAATGGCAACTGGCTCTGCCCGAAGCGTGGCAGGTTTTGACATCTATGATGCCATTAAGAGCTGCCGCGACCTGCTTGAGAACTTTGGAGGTCACACATATGCCGCGGGGCTCTCGATGAAGGAAGAGAACATACCAGCCTTCAGAAGGCGCTTCCAGGAATATGTCAACAAGCACATACTGCCCGAACAGACACAGGCGATACTCGACATTGAGGAGGAGATTGACTTCAAGGATGTTACCAAGAAGCTGCTCGCCGACATAAAGAAGTTTGCCCCACACGGCCCATCCAACCCGAAGCCCCTTTTCTGCACTCACAACGTGTATGACTACGGTACGAGTAAGGTTGTAGGCAAGTTGCAGGAGCACATCAAGCTTGAGCTCGTTGACAGCAAGTCAAGCAACGTGATGAACGGCATAGCCTTCGGACAGAGCAGCTCTGCCCTCTACATAAAGAGCAAGCGCAGCTTCGACATTGTCTATACCATAGAGGAGAATGCCTACAAGCACGGCGAGGTGCAGCTTCAGATTGAGGACATTAAGCCTTCGAACGTGGAAGATTGAAGGTTGAAGGTTGAAGGTTGAAGATTGAAGGTTGAGAATTGAAGTTTGAAGGTTGAAGGTTGAAAATTGAATAGCGAAGATTATCGAAAAATACTGCAGAAATACTGGCATTATGACGATTTCCGCAGCATACAGCTCGACATAATCCAAAGCATAGGGGAAGGACGCGACACCTTGGGACTAATGCCTACTGGCGGCGGAAAGTCAATAACGTTTCAAGTCCCAGCTTTGGCTGTCGAGGGTGTGTGCATTGTCATCACCCCACTCATAGCCCTTATGAAGGACCAAGTGGAGAACCTGCGCAGGCGGGGCATCAAGGCAGCTGCCATCTACACAGGCATGTCGGGAGACAGCATAATCGCTACGTTGGAGAACTGCATTTTCGGTGCTTACCGCATTCTCTACGTTTCGCCCGAACGCCTCTCCTCCGAATATTTCCTACGCAAGATAATCCACGCGAAAGTAAGTTTCATCACAGTAGATGAGGCACACTGCATCACCCAGTGGGGTTACGACTTCCGTCCTTCCTACCTTCAGATTACCGACTTCCGAAAGCTATTCCCTGACGCTCCCGTCCTGGCTCTCACTGCAACGGCAACGCCAGCAGTGGTGAACGACATACAGAAGCAGTTGGGCTTCCGCGAGGAAAACGTATTCCGAATGAGTTTCCTTCGTCCAAACCTTGCCTACATCGTGCGACAACCGACAAACAGGCTTGAGGACATAGTGTATTTGCTCAACAGCATTGAGGGCAGCGCAATAGTGTATGTGCAGACGAGAAACAACTGCCGCGACATAGCTGAATATCTGAACTCCAAGGGCATAAGCACCACCTACTACCATGCGGGACTTGACACCATAGACAAGAACAGGCGACAGGAAGACTGGAAACGTGGCAACACTCGCACCATGGTGGCAACAAACGCCTTTGGCATGGGCATTGACAAACCCGACGTGCGACTTGTGATACACCACGAGTGTCCGACAAGCATCGAGGCATATTTCCAAGAGGCAGGACGTGCCGGCCGTGACGGAAAGAAGTCATACTCTTTCTTGCTCTACGACAACCACGACAGGGCGAAACTGCTGAAAAAGATTAGGACAAACTTTCCCGACAAGGAATACATAAGGAAAGTGTATGACGACATAGCCTATTTCTTCCAAATAGCAGTAGGCGACGGCTACAACTGCAGGTTTGAGTTCAACATCCAGCAATTTTGCAGGAATTTCCAACACCATCCCACCAGGGTAATCCCAGCCATCAAAATTCTTGACCAAGCGGGCTATATAGAATACACCGACGACGATGACAACAAGTCGCGGGTGAAATTCCTTCTTGAGCGCGACGAGCTATATCGCCTGCGCAACAACTCACCCATGGAGGACGCAGTGGTGGAGAAGCTACTCAGGACCTACGGTGGACTTTTCGTTGACTATATGTATATCGACGAGAGCTACCTTGCCGACCAGCTCGGCATTGAGCGCAACATGCTCTACTACATTCTCAAGGAGCTGAGTCAGAAGAACATACTGCACTACATTCCACGCAAGGCAATACCACACATTCGCTACAGGCAACGCCGTGAGGAAAGCGAGCGGATAGTAATACCAACAAGCGTGTATGAGGAACGGCTTGAAAAGGCAATAGAGCGCACAAACGCCATAATTGAATATGCGGAAAACAACAAGACATGCCGAAGCAAGCTCCTGCTGAACTACTTTGGAGAGAAGTCCGACCACGACTGCCAGTCGTGCGACGTGTGTGCCACACGTCAGCCCAAGCCAAAAAGTAACCAATGGCAAGAGGCATACTCCACTGTGAGACAGCTCCTTGCCGACAAGCAACCGCACCCTATAGACGAGCTTACGCAACTCGACATAGAGCCTACCCTACTTGCCGACATACTGACATTCATGACACACGAGGAAACAATAGCGTGTGAGGACGGCGATATAGTGCTGTTATGAGGCAGGGAAACGAAAAGAGGTTGGAACAGGACGTTCCAACCTCGTTCAATCATAACTTTAAAATCAAACGACCCTGCAAACGCAGATTCGTGTGTATGTAAAACCATTGCAAATATACGGTTTTTCTTAATAAGTTCCAAACATTCTGAGACTTTTTTCGCCTTTTCCTCCATTTTTTAACATTTCAGCACCAAATAGCCTCAAAAAATGAAGGATAACAACTACTTGTCAACTTGTTCACTCGTCAACTCGTCAACTTATTCACTCGTCAACTGAAACACCCGTCAACTCGTCAACTATATATTAATAAGGTGTAACACCCTTTTGGGGGTTGCAAATCGGGGGCTAAAGAAACTTTTTTATGTCAATTCATAAAAAAAAACGCCAAAAAGTTTGTAGTTTCGTGGAAAATGCGTAATTTTGCAGCGTTAAACATAAAAACATAAATTAATATGAAGAAGCAGAACAACAATACATGGTGGTGGCGTAACTCGAGATTCAAATAATCGCGGGATACGA
>CAMAGM010000181.1 GCA_945833995.1 uncultured Prevotella sp. | reverse complement strand
TAAAAACGTAACCAAAACTGCTGCAAATTTACAGAAAAAATATTAAAACGAGCAAGAGAATCGAGGAATAATTTGGTTAAAAGGATGGAAAAAGTGGTTTTCTACGCCATGCTTATCTGATAAAAGCTGAATATTCAATTTTCGTCTACGCTCAACTTAAGGAGATAAAAGGAGTTAAGAGAAGTTATCGCTCCCTTTGGTCGCTTAGGAAGTAAAAGGAAAAATCTCCTTTTTTCTACTTGCGAAAGTTGAATTTTAATTATGCAAGTTCTCCGCTTCATTCCCTGCAAAGTTACGTTATTTCCTTCATATCTCCAAACATTTTCATCTTTTTCCAAACGAAGATACCTTCGTGGGCTCATGGATGACTCCAAGAGCCGACGAAGGTACTGTTCAACTTTCAGAAGTTAAGGAAGTCAAAAAAGTTATAGACAATAGTCTTTTAGCGTCTGTCAAAGAGTTTATAAGGTCTGTACATACGTCCTTAACTTCTTTAACTTCCTTAACTTCTTTAACTTCCCTTACTAGCGAGAATTGAGTTTATTCGTTCTTCACTTTTAGTTTTCCACCTTGAATATATATACCCTTCTTGGCCTCCTTTAGCTCCACACCTCGCAGGTCATATATGCGCTCACCGTCTTGTGAGTCAACAATGATGGATTTCATACCCGTTGGTGTGGCGATGTTGGCGAACTTCTTCCATACCTCTGCGTTGCGGTATGCCTCCTCACTTCCAGCTGGAACAACGAGCATAGCCTTTTCGAAAACTTCCTCGTCGAATGTCTGTCCCTCAACCACGGGCGGTACGGCGGAGAGACACTCCACATGCTCTATCTCGGGACAGAGATAGAAATTGTCGGTGATAACCTCCATAGTGGCAGGAAGGATGATGCTCCTGAGGTTCGGACACTCGTTGAAGGCATGTCCGGGAAGTTCGCTGAGCTGCGTGAGCGACAGGTCAACGGTGGTGCATTGGGCACTAGCAAAACAATACTCTCCAATTCGTTCTACCATAGCAGGCAGCAGCAGCGACTCAATGTTGCACCCTGGCATGGCTGCATATTCCAGTTCCTTCAGGCCAGAAGGGAAATTTATTTCCTTTAGGGCGAAGTCGCACCAGAAGGCATTTGTTCCAATGCACTCTACGGTCTCGGGTAACTCCACTTTTTCAAGAGAAGAACAGCGGTTGAATATAGCGAGAGGCAACGACTTGACATCGCTCTTTACCACCGCTTCGGTCATGTTACTGCACTCTGCAAATGCCCCTTCACCCAAACTGCTGACATTCTCGGGTATGACTATCGATGTCAGCGCCGAAGCATAAAATGCATATTTATCCACGGAAGTCAGTCCTTCAGGCAATACAATTTCCCTCAATCCCAAGCAATAGGAAAATGCTTCATTTCCAATGGTTTTAAGCGTGGATGGCAGACTGATATTTTCAAGATTGTAGCAACTCTCAAATGCCGCCGGGCCAATCTCGGTAATGCCCTCCGGAATGTTTACCTGTCTGAGGTTCGTTCCTACAAACGCGTAACTGAACTTGTGGCAGGATGCCGGTATATTGACACTTTCAAGATTGCTTTCAGAAAAAGCCAACGAGCCAATTTCCTCCAAGCCGTCAGGCAGCTCTGCGGAGACAATAGCCGTACTGGCAAAAGCCATGAACCCTATCTTCTTCAGGGTCCGGGGAAAATTGATTTCACCAAGCAGACTGCATTCTTCAAAACAACGGCTGGGAATTTCCTCAATACCCTCAGGCAGGAGTACATGTTGCAGACTCTGGCATTTCTGGAAAGTAAATTCCCCCATACTCTTAAGCCGCGGCATATCCACAGCGGTGATTCCTGTGTTTGACAATGCGTATGAACCCAAATGCTCCAAGGCGCCGGTATTGGCAATCTCCACAAGCTCTGTCTTGTCGAGGAAAAGATTGTTGCCAAAGGCAGTGATGCCTTCGGGTACGGTGAAACAGCCGTCAACGATAGCGTCGTCAGGAACCGAAAGCAGCCACTTGCCGTCCTCTCCCCTGTCATTCACGAGCATTCCGTTCTCCATAGTCAACTTGTTGTCGCTTCCCGTTATTTCGAGTGTGGCATTTTCAGGAAGAGCCGGTGCTCCCGTCATCACCTCCACACTTGATGGTATTGACAGTGTGACAAGCGAACTGCAACCTTCTACAATATTCTCACCAATTTTCTTGACGGACGACGGCAACTTGATGTTCTTCAGTTTGTCACATTTCATGAAACATTTGTTGCCTATCTCTGTCATTCCCTCGGGTATTTCAATTGTCTCAATCTTCGTGCCGGCGAAGAAGCCTTCAGGCCATCGGGTAAGCGTAGCAGGGATAGTCAGAGATGTAATCGGTGAGAAGTAGAAGGGATAATTTCCCATTTCTTTCACGGTAGAGGGTATCTCGAAGTTCTCCAGCCCTGTGCTGCCAAAGGCCCAGGAACCAATATACTCCACTCCCTCGGGTATTGTAACGGTTTTAAGATTATAGCAGTCATAGAAGCAATTGTCGGGAATGACTTTCACTGTTGAAGGAATCGTCAGGGAGGTTATTTCGTTATGCTCAAATGCCCACCCTCCTATCTCGGTCAGTCCTTCAGGCAGGTCGAGCTCCTCCAAATTACAAAAGCTAAACGCATACGAACCTATCTTCAGTTGTTTCACTTTCTTGGGAAAAACAACCTTCGTAAGACCAAACGATGCATCAAAGGCGTTGTCTCCAATCTCTTCGATGTCGTCAGGAAGTACTATCTCCGTAAGTTCAGAATCCTTGAATGCATTGTTGCCGATGCGACGTATTGTAGAGGGCAGTTGCACGCTCTTTACAGGAGTCCAAAATGCCTTGTCGCCTATGGCTGTGACCGTATAGGTCTTGCCGTCGGCTTCCACCATCTGCGGTACGACAATGTCCGTAGGGTTGTCGCAGAACCTGTTTCCCACCAGTTCCGCCGTCATCGTCTCGTCATAGCAGCGGAAGCACAACTTGCCGACATACACTTCCGTGTCTGCCAGCATCTCCATTGCCTGAAGCAATAGTACAATCAGTAATTTTGTCTTCAAAACAATCTTCATTTTTCATTCTTAATTATTCATTACTTTCCTCACCTTTCCACTGCTTCTCACGATGTTCAGTCCGCGGCGCAGGCTGTCGCGACGCTTGCCGTCAATCCCGTAAATCTGCTCGGCGGGAGTGTTGGAGTCGGTCTTCACGCTGCTGATGTCTGTGAAGCTGTATTCTTCTATGTTCTTGAAGTTCTCCCAGTTTGGGGCGGTGGCATATAGCTCCTTCGAGCCTTCTGGCACATACAGTGTGGCAGTCTCTTCCAAAGCCTTGCCATAAAAAGCTTCCTTTTCCAATTCTGCTGGTTGTTTGCTTCGCACGAATATTGACTGAATGGCATTGTTAGAGCAAAAAGTAAATTGTTCAATAACGTTCAATCCATTGCCAATGACAAGTGTATGAAGCTGCGGGTTGTCACTTACGGCAAATGTTGCTATCTCCTTCACTGTGTTGGGTATGACGAGGGTCGTCAAGTCGGTGAATTCTATCGCTCCCTTGCATATTCTTGTCACTGTCTCGGGTATTGTCAGCGTCTCACATTCTGGCAAAACCCGATACAACTTTGTCATGTCAGCATCTAACAACATGCCATCCTCCATCTTATAACTCTTGTTGCCCTCAGCCACGACAATCTCCTTTAGATTCTGGGATTCCTCGACAAAGCCCTCTCCTATAAAGGTCACTGTCGAGGGAATGGTGAGCGAGGTGAGGCCGGAAACGAAGAAAGCCATGGCTTTGATTTCCTCCAGACCTTCGGGCAGGGTGATTTCCTTCATTCCCAAACTGTAGCCAAACGCAGCCTCGTCTATAGTCTTTACGGTGGAAGGCACGGTGACGCTCACATTTTTGTTTTCGTCGCCCGCGCCAAACAGGTGCACTACCCTCGTCCTGTCGGCACTCATCAGCATATTCGACTCAAGAACGAAGTGTTTGTTGCCCTCGTCAACGGTGAAATCAACGAGTCTTGGGCAACTGCTAAAAGAGCGTTGCCCCAACTCCTCCACCTCTGCCGGCAGGTTTGCCTTCTTCAGGTTGAGGCAGAAGCTTACAGCGCGGTATCCCATCTTCTTGATGGTCGAAGGCAACTTCAGGCTTGTGATTTCTGTCATGGCGAATGCCATTTCGTCCAACGCCGTCACCGTGTAGCTCACACCTTCCACGGTTATGGTCTCTGGCACGATCACGTCGCCCGTATATCTATCACACAGCCGGTTTCCTTCTTCATCAATTAAATTAGAGGAGACGACAGCAGCCGTCTTGGCGGTCTTGTCCAAGGCATAGCCCAAGCCATCCACCGCCACGCAATTCTCATACGAGATGTCCTGGGCCTTTGCACCCATACTGGTCATCATCAATAAGATG
>CAMAGM010000180.1 GCA_945833995.1 uncultured Prevotella sp. | reverse complement strand
GCGGTGGCGACGGCAACTACATGCAGCGCTTCTGGGACCAGGGCTTCAACATGGTGAAGTATGCCAACTCAGTGCTGTCATACGTTGACCAGGTTGAGGGTCTCGACGAGAGCATAAGGGATGCCTACAAGGGACGTGCCTACTTCCACCGTGCCTACGCCTACTACAACCTCACGCTGCAGTTTGGCGACATTCCTCTCATCACCAAGCTCATGACCTCGCCAAAGCAGGACTACAAGTCGTGCAGCAAGGAAGCCATCTTCCAGATGCTCGTACACGACCTTGAGTTCGCTGCCGCGAAAGTGCCATCACAGCGCAATATGGACTATGTGGGCATGGTAAACCAGGAGGCTTGCATGCACTTGCTCGTAAAGTGCTACCTCGTGACAGGTCAGTACGACAAGGCTGAGCAAGTTGCCACCGACCTTATCAACAACCACGGTCTGAAGCTGATGACCGAGCCTTTCGGCGAGTGGGTTCCCTCTGGTTGTGAGACAACATGGAAGGTGACACGCAACGTTGTTTGGGACCTTCACCGCACTCCAAACATCTGCAACCCAGCAAACAAGGAGACCATCATGCCTATCATCAACTCCAACGACCAGAACTTCACCACATACAACGTTATGCGTGCGATGTTCGCCCACTGGAGCAATGGTGGAGCCATCCGCGACCCTCACGGCTTCGCTGGTCCTGGCACAAACTACGCCCGCAACAACGCCAACTATGACCCAACTCTCGACTGGGTACGCGCTGCCGGACGTGGTATCGCCCTGAACCGTACTTCCTATCACTTCAACAAGACCATCTGGAGCTACGACGGCGAGACCGACTGGCAAGACCTTCGCCACAACCGCGAGGTGGGCAACTGGATGGAGATGGAAGACTTCAAGTACAACAACCCTAAGTCTGATTTCTACGGAAAGAACTATCAGCTCTATGCTACAGAGGACTATGTGAAGGACGGTCAGGTGCTCGTGAAGAAGGGCGACATACTCTGCTCCGACACTATCCGCAGCTGGTATCCTACCCCACTCTATCAGCTCTACATCCTCGACGAGGTGAACGAGGCAAACTTGGGTGCCAACCAGTTCCAGGGAGCTTCCGGTAAGGGCTGCAACGGCGATGTCTATCTCTATCGTCTTGCCGAGACCTACCTGCTCCGTGCAGAGGCTCGCTTCTACAAGGGCGACGTGACGGGTGCCGCACAGGACGTTAACGCAGTGCGCCAGCGTGCAAACGCCAAGAAGATGTACACCACTGTTACCATCGGCGACATCATGGACGAGCGTGCCCGTGAGCTTTACCTTGAGGAGTTCCGTCAGGCTGAGATGTGCCGCGTATCATGGTGCTTGGCAAAGAGTGGCCGTCCTGACGAGTGGGGCGAGACCTACGACATCAACACATGGGACAAGCAGGAAGGCACCGACCTCAGTGGCGGTAGCTACTGGTACAAGCGTTGCACACGCTACAACGTGTTCAACCACTCTTACGGAAAGGGTGCCCAGGGCAGCCAGACCTTCGAGTACAAGGTGAACAAGCACAACCTCTTCTGGCCTGTTCCAAACTCTGCCATCACTGCAAACAACAAGGGCACTCTGCGCCAGAACTACGGCTACGATGGCTACGATGCCAACGTGGAGATGTGGACAAACTGGGAGGATGCCGATGCTGACCAGTAATATATGATATAAACAAGAATTGCCCCTAACCATTGGGGCAATTTTTGTTTTATTAAAAAAATAACTAATGGAAAGTTAAGTCTTTTGACTAACTTTGCAACCACATAATAAACACTAAAACAATATGAAACAATTATTATCAGCTGTTGTGGCTTTATTGCTACTGAGTGTTCCCGCTTTAGGGGCAAAGAAAGTGAAAAAAACTGTTGAGACCGACCGTCAATACTGGTGCCGCCTCGCCTACAACATGGCGCAGCCAGTGCTCGAGAACATGGCGAAGGGTGAGCTGCAAAAGAACATGCAGACAGAGTTCAGCCCATCGTTCGACTCGCGCGACCGACGTGTGGTATATATGGAGACCTTCGGACGTCTCATGGCAGGCATCGCACCTTGGCTCGCACTGCCCGACGACGACACTGCCGAGGGCATTCAGCGCAAGCAGCTGCGCGAGTGGGCTTTGGCAAGCTACAAGAACAGCGTTGACCCACAGTCGCCCGACTATCTCTACTGGGGCGTTGCAGGACAGAATCTTGTCGATGCCGCCTACATTGCCGAGAGTTTCCTCCGTGCCTACGACCAGCTTTGGACTCCGCTCGACAACGTGACGAAGCAACGCTACATCGCCGAGTTCCAGAAGATGCGCAGCATCGACCCACCCTACACCAACTGGTTCCTCTTCTCCTCAGTCATCGAGAGCTTCCTTGCCAAGGCTGGCGCACAGTACGACGAGTTCCGTGTCAACACTGCCTGCCGCAAGGTGGAGGAATGGTATGTGGGCGACGGGTGGTATGCCGATGGCCCAGTGTTCGCCTTCGACTACTACACGAGCTACGTCTTCCATGCCATGTATCTTGAGACACTCCAGGCAATGGTTGATGCAAAGGCAAACACACGTCTCGACTATAAGCGCTACCACGAGCGTGCCCTCAAGCGTGCGCAGAAGTTCTCCATCATTCTCGAGCGCTTCATCTCGCCCGAAGGCACCTTCCCAGTCATTGGCCGCTCCACGCCCTATCGCCTTGCAGCCCTTCAGCCATTGGCTCTCGTAGCCTGGTACGACAAGTTGCCAAAGGACATCTCGCGCGGACAGGTTCGTGCTGCCTTGACAAAAGTGATGCACCGCATGTTCGACTATCAGCAGAACTACAACGAGGGCGGCTACCTCACCATTGGCTTCTGCGGCTCACAGCCTGAGACAGCCGACTGGTACACCAACAACGGCTCGCTATACATGACCTCTCTCGCCTTCATGCCTCTCGGTCTTCCATCCAACCACGAGTTCTGGACTTGCGCCGACGAGCCATGGACACAAGTGAAGGCATGGAACGGACAAGCCTTCCCCAAGGATCACCGTTGGGCTGACGACATCACTACCAAGGACAAGTGGTGACACATTCCTTAATGCCAAAATATGCGACAAGCATAGACAAATGGCAAAGGCAATAGGTACATAAAAAGAATTAGGGTGTCCAATTTGAAGTTCCAAAATCGGGCACCCTAATTTTTTAACCTGCATTATTCATACTGTTCCGTCACGAAAGGCCTAACCTCATGTTCACAAAAGAGTCACATCCATTCCTTTATGAACCACTTTTGGAAGACTGGGTCAGTTACTGAACTGCACAGATTTAGCCTTGAATACATACATATTGTAATATTATCATAAAGGGTGGGAACCAACGGTCGTTTTCTTCAGAAAACAACCTAATAAGCTGGCCGAAGGGAAAAGCAATCTTCAATCATTAAAAAACCACCTACGAAAGATTTGCCTTACGGAAAGGTGCGGGCGAGACACCCATACCCCCAGGGCATGGAGATATGTTCCTTGGTTCGTTTGATGCGAATCAGTAGAACCTGTCCCTGTGATTCCTTAGGATAAATGGTGAAAAACATAGGAAACAACTCCAATAAGCAAGGGGTAGCATACCTTTGGAGTTAAATAAACAAAAAAAAGCGAAGAAAATAACTGAATTAAAAAAAATTGTAATACCTTTGCAAAACAATAGACAACAAAAGAAAAGACTTTGCAAAATTTGGTAAAAACATTTAAGGGGTATCTCTCGTAGTGATTACGAGAATGCCCCGCTTTTTATTTACCATGTGATTCCCCTATCATCATGCAACCACAACCGACTTCCATAGATATAAACAACAGCTATTATGATTTATACTGAATAGCCATATCAGGATTGACAACAAAAGGCATTCTTTCTATGTTCCGCAATGCGGAACATAAACCAAACACCATATTCTAACATAATCGCTATCACTTTCCTTATATTCTTATATCCTCTACAATAAAGATTTTAGTTCTTTATTATTTTGTTAGACCTTGCAGTAGGAACGAGTATGAATAATGCAGGTTAATTGTTAAACGATAAATGTTTTAATTGTTAAACGACAGTTGTTGTTTTGTGAACTTTTGCCCCTCAGCAACCTTCGGGATGGTCTCGGGATGCTTTCGGGACGAATACCAGCGCTTTGTATTTATTTTCACAGTGCAAAGGTACGACAATAATTTCAAATATGCAATTATCCAACCAATCATCTTCTCGCCATTAAGACTATTTAGCCATGATTTTTTTACATAATATCAAACTATCCCTAAACTGTAAGCCATTGGGGTGAAATCCTCTCTATAGGAGGTGTATGGACAAGTGAATTTGCAATTTGCAATTTTTCGCCTTAAATATTGTTGTAACACACTGATATACAAAGGGTTTTATCATACAGTCTGGAAAAATTGCAAATTGCAAAT
>CAMAGM010000179.1 GCA_945833995.1 uncultured Prevotella sp. | reverse complement strand
CAGCCCACTCGTCAACATGCTCCGCCATTGGAGATGACGGTGTGATAGGATAGATGGCAGCAACCTCAGAGAACATATAGCTCACGTGAGCGGCGGCCTCATTACCATCACAAGTGATAAATTTTTTTTCTTTAGCCATTTTGTTTGATAATATTAAAAATTAACTACGTTCTTATTATATTAATAATGTGTAATCGTCAGTAGAGGAAACCGAGCATCCACAGCGGTATCTCTTTGCCGTGTCCCACCTCGGTGTTGTATTTTGCATAGAACACGTCGGAAGCCTGCCTGATCTTGCGGTCAACATTGGCATTGACTACCTTGAACTTCATGCTCTCATCCACGAGGTAGGTCGATTCCCTTGGGTGCTGGTGTACGGTATGGTCCTTCCACATGGAATTGACGAAGAACGTCTCCATCACATGCTGCACGTCAACCTTTATTGGATAGATGGCATACATCAGGTTTGAGTTGTGCATCATCACCTTTGTGGGTTTCTTCGGAAACTCCTGGTCCTCTGGGTAAATCATGTTGATAAGCCTTGCGTCGGCAAGATACTTTATGTAGTTCATCACCGTGGCGCGGCTAGTCTCTATCTCGTTCGCCAGTGTGCTAACATTGGGGGCTTTCGACTCCTCAACGGCAAGCTGGTAGAACAGCTTCTTTATCTTTGTCAGATACTTAAGTTCGATTTGTTTTATCAGCAGTATATCGACTTCTATCATCATGTTCATTGTCTTGAGCAGATTCTCCGAGTAGTTGCGATGCTCCTGATAGAATGGGTAGAAGCCATGGTGCAGATAGTCCTGGAAATATCTCATTGGCGACACTTGGGGCAAAATGTCCTTGGCTATCCGCTCGTGGCCGCCGATGATCTCATCCAGCGTGTATGGCTTAAGCGACAGTCCCGTCTGCAGATTCAGGAACTCACGGAAAGAGAAGCCCCTTAGGTTGTAGCCCTTTACTATGCCGTTGAGCTCCGGGTTCTCCTCCTTCAGACGCATGACGCTCGACCCCGTAAACACAATCTTCAAGTTGGGGTAAAGGTCGTAGCACTTTCGCAGCTCACTGCTCCAGTCGGAGCACTTGAACACTTGGTCAACAAGCAGCACCCTGCCACCACGGCGGTAGAACTCGCCCGCGAAATCGGCTATGCTTCGCCCCTGAAAGTAGAAATTGTTCATGTTCACATACAGGCAATGGCGGTCGTCGGTCGAGAAATTCTCCTTGGCATATTGCAGGAGAAATGTCGTCTTTCCAACGCCTCTCGTGCCTTTGATGCCAATCATACGATGACTCCAGTCTATCTCATCCATAAGGGTACGACGGACAGCTGCATTGGTATGCTCCACGAGATATGTATGTGTCCTGAAGAATTCTTCCATACTTACTTTTACTGTAACTTAGGTGCAAAGGTAATACTTTCTTTGAAATTTGCAAAGTCTGTATGGCAAAATCTTGAAAAAAAGTATTAATTTTGCTATAATTTGAATAATAATCCAAATTTTAGTCGTAGTTTTGCACCATAATTCGGATTTTTAACAGAACAAAGAAATGACACTACATATTTTCAACCCCGAGCACGACATTGCACTGGCTAACGGAATGAGGCAAGTGACGCCTCCACATGCGGCACGCCAACTGAGGAACGACTTGGGATTCATTCCCGCCCTTTGGGCCAACGAGGATGATGTAGTGCTCGTCGAGGACGTGGAGCTGGCAGAGTACTCCTACAAGCGCGTGTGCCAGACCATGGCAAGGCTTTTCGGCATCAAGGCAAGGAGGGTGATTTTCACCAACATAGACAACATCCACAACTTCGTGTTCGACAATGTTGACCCTTGGGGATGGGACTATAGCCTTTATTCAAGGGTGCTTAACAGCCTGTGCAAGGTGATGAGGATGCCAAGCCGCGAGGACATTGAGAGGACAATGGCTCTCTCACACCGCCGCACGGCAGCCATGATGCTGTCAAAACTGCGATCCTTCCCAGGCACGGTAGGCGAGGCGGTGGAGTGCGACAACATCGGCTCCGTGGCTGAACACATAGCCCACTTCAACGGCAAAGTCGTGCTGAAGGCGCCTTGGAGCAGCAGTGGGCGTGGCGTGAGGTTCATAAACAAAGCCATGGACAACGCCACGGCACGATGGGTGGGCAACACGCTCGCAAAGCAGAAGTCGATAATGGTGGAGCCACTCTACAGGCGGGTGGCTGACCTTGGAATGGAATTCAACAGCCTTGGCAACGGCACGGCGGAATATCTCGGACTCTCGCTATTCTCAACATCCAATGGGGCATACACGGGAAACGTGGTTGCCACGGAGACAAGGAAGCGGGAGATGCTGGGCAAATACATTGACGCCAGCCTACTCGACAACATCAGCGCCTTCGTCTGCTCTGACGCATTCTCCGCGCTGACCTCACAATACAAAGGTCCGTTCGGCATCGACATGATGATAGTCACTGGCGAGGACAACAAAGGTTTCCTGCTCCACCCTTGCGTGGAGATAAACCTCAGACGCACCATGGGACATCTTGCCCTTTGCCTCACCCCAAGCGACGACGACGTTGAGGGACTGATGCAAGTGGTGTTTGAGGGAAAATTCAAGCTGCGTATAAGCAAGCAATAGACAAAGTTCCGTTATCGTGCCTATCATTCAAAGCAACGGAGTCATGTAGAGAGGCAAAAACACAATGCCGTTCTCCACTTTCAGGTCTTTGGTGTGAAGCACATAGGGAGTGGACATTTGATTGGCATACTTTGTTATGCACTTATTGAGAGAAGTAATGGTGTATTGTTTGCCAGATTTCACTTCAATTGCAGAAATATTATGCCGGCTCGTTATCCGCGATTTGGAGATAAGGAAATCTATCTCCATCCGATCACTTGCCGACTCAGCGGAATACTTGCTGAAAAAGAATAGGCGATGTCCTGCCGCACGCAACATCTGGGCGACGATGTTCTCAACGATCATGCCCCCGTTTATCTCCAGTTTGTCGGTCATCAACTTTTGGTATAACTCATTTTTCGCGATCGCGCGGTCGTCAAATGCGTGACTTATAAGAAGCCCAGTGTCTCCCATATAGCACTTCAGCGTAGTACGTTCCTCATTGAGCCTTAGTCCTACACTGGGTTCGGAAGAGTTGTAGCAACAGTTGACTATCCTTGCATCCTCCAACCAGAAGAATGCTTCAGAGTAGTCACGCATTCTGGCTTCCGATTTCAAGTCTGACAAGCGGAACTTCTTCTCGTGTTTCTGCAACTGTCCCGGAATCTCCTCGAATATGGCAGACACTTTTGTCTCCTGATTGTCTGCATATTTTCTGATGTCGTTCCTATATATGGAGAGGATGTCGCGCTTAATCTCATCCACTTCGTAAAGGTCTCTCTTTGAGACATATGCCTCGACAGCCTGTGGCATTCCGCCAACAATCATGTATTGACGGAAATAGTCCATTGCCATCCTATGCAGACCATCCATAGGCTTCAGTTGTTCAAACTGCTGGGAAATGAATGGCATTAGCATATCGTTGCCAAGCGCCCATAGGAATTCCTCAAAGTCCATAGGATGCATTTCTATTGAATGTTCCTCCGACGGGAGCAGTATGTCCTTTACGTTTCTCTTGATAGACACAAGCGAACCAGTTTCGATGTAGTCATACCTACCGTCTGCAACAAGATACTTTATTGCCGAGCGGGCACGCGGACAAAACTGGACTTCGTCAAATATTATAAGCGAACGGGCCTCTGCATTTTTGGTTGGTCTTCTCGCCAGTCTCTTCTTACCATACATTTCAAGACGTGACAACAATGTGTCGATGTCGTCAAGATAGTAGTCGAACAACTCTATCACACTCTTGTTTGCACGACCGAAATCTATAAGCAGATACGACTCGTATTCCTCCCTTGCAAACTGTTCCACGATATAACTCTTGCCAATACGTCTGGCACCCTCGATAAGGATTGCAACCTCACCACGCCTATTCCGCTTCCAATCAAGGAGTTGCTGATAAATCTTTCTTTTCATTGCCATAATGCCTACACCTTTCTGAGAAATTCAAACGCCCGTTTTTACACCTTTCTGAGAAATTCAAATGCCATTTTTTACACCTTTCTGAGAAATTTGACGATGCAAATTTACACCTTTCTGAGAAATTTAGCAAGAAATTGGGCAATATATTATCAACAATTAACTCAAATTTGCAAAACAACCATTGGCAGAAAGTCGTTTGGAAGAACTTGAGAAATCAGAATACAGGGTGCTTTAATGCCAGAAAAGGTAGAAATGGTCAGTTGTTGTAAATACTCAACTTTCGGAAGTAATTTTTGACTTTGACTCTATCACACAACAAGAACAACATTCCAATCCACCTTTCGATGTAGTCATAACGACAAGTGGATAGGGCAATATCGAATTGCTGATATGGGCATATCGAAAAGTCGATTATGTGGATATAGATTCAATAGGAATAGGTATTCGTTTTATGTTCCGCAATGCGGAACGTACATTCCGCAGTGGTGAACGTACGTTCCGCAATGGTGAACGTACATTCCGCATTGCGGAACATAGATTGAATCCCTACTTCAGCATAAATCGAATACCCTTCTGTGGCAACTTCATAACCGCTATCCCCATACATTTAGAACTCCTTAACACACCTTAATTGCATACCCCATTTATTTAATTTTTAATTCTTAATTCTTAATTTATAACCCAACTTTCCCTATCAGTGTTTTTCATTTTCTTCTATCACTTCTATCACTTTGGGGTTAATCCGCTTATTT
>CAMAGM010000178.1 GCA_945833995.1 uncultured Prevotella sp. | reverse complement strand
TGTAACCTCGACATGGAGACCGTTGTTGCCTCTCTGCGCGGATGGGAGAACCCTGTTCGTCCAAACAAGACCGAGGTGGATGCAAACTACCTGAAGATTATCGAGCGCGGACTGCTGCCAGAGAACTCGAAATACCTGCACATCGGTATGGCATCGCACAACCTCTACACCATTTCCTACGCCTACCTGCTCACCAAGATGTACAACACCCCGAAGGAGACCTTCTGCTTCGAGATGCTTGAGGGTATGGCAGACCAGGTATGGAGAGCACAGTCGAAGTTGGGCAACCACGTAATCCTCTATACTCCAGTGGTTAAGGACGAGCACTTCCTCAACGCCGTGTCATATCTCGTTCGCCGTATGGACGAGAACACAGCCCCCGACAACTTCCTCACCCACTCTTTCAACCTGCAGCCCAACACCGAGGCTTGGGACTTCCTGAAGAAGCAGTTTGAGGACGCTTACGCCATCAAGGACAACATTCCTCACGAGCCACACCGCAAGCAGAACCGTCTGGAGCCTTACAAGCCAGTGCCACCAATGGACGAGATGAAGAACGAGCCAGACACCGACTTCGACCGCGAGTGCAACCAGGAGTGGCAGCGCCAGATATTCAAGAAGTGGAAGAAATCGAAGAGCGACAAGCCATACATCATACCAACACAGATTGGCGACAAGACAGTAGAGAACGCAAGCCGCGCGAAATACTTCGACCGCTGCCAGGACGACGAGGTTGAGATTTGCGAGATGTCGAAGGCCGACGTTAAGCAGGTAGAGGAAATCATCAAGATTGCCGCTACCGACCCGAAGGGCTGGCGCAACACCACAATAGAGGAGCGTCACAAGATTATGTACGACGCAGCAAACCGCCTCGGCGAGATGCGTGGCGACCTCATCGGCTGCATGTGTGCCATAACGGGCAAGACCGTTACCGAGGGTGACGTTGAGGTATCGGAGGGTATCGACTACGCCCGCTTCTACACCCCATCGATGAAGAAGTTCTACGCTCTGAAAGATGTTGACATCAAGGCAAAGGGCACCATCCTGGTAATCTCTCCTTGGAACTTCCCATGTGCCATTCCTTGCGGTGGCGTCGTGGCTGCATTGGCATCGGGCAACACCTGTATTCTGAAGCCAGCAACCGTGGCTGCTCCAGTGGCATGGCTCTTTGCAAAGGCATTCTGGGATGCCGGTGTGCCAAAGGAGGCACTGCAGGTGATCATCACCGAGCGCGACGCACTGAAGAAGCTGACCACTGCTCCTGAGATCAACCACATTATCTTGACAGGTGGCACGGAGACAGCCCAGGCAATAACCAAGGCCAACCCAACCACACCGCTGTCAGCTGAGACTGGAGGTAAGAACGTGATGATAATCACTGCTTCTGCCGACCGCGACCACGCCATCATGAACGCCTGTGCATCGGCATTCGGCAACGCCGGCCAGAAGTGTTCGGCTTGCTCACTGCTGTTGGTTGAGCGCTCAGTATATGACTCCGACGAGTTCAAGATCAAGCTGAAGGACTGCGCCACATCAATGAAGGTTGGTTCGGTTTGGAACGCAGGAAACATCGTAGGCCCGATGATCACCAACGAGAACGAGAAGCTGCTGAAGGCACTGAACACACTGGAGCCAGGCGAGTCGTGGCTCGTGGCACCACGCTTCGTTGACAAGAAGAAGTACATCCTTGCTCCTACGGTGAAGTGGGGCGTGAAGCCAGGAAACTTCTCTTTCCGCACGGAGCTGTTCGGCCCAATGCTCTCAGTTTGTCCATTCGACACACTGCAGGAGGCTATCGACCTCGTAAACGGTCTCGACTACGGTCTGACATCAGGCATCCAGTCGCTCGACGAGGCAGAGCGCGCCCTTTGGAAGAACTCTATCCAGGCTGGTAACCTCTATATAAACAGAGGTATCACGGGAGCTATCGTAAACCGTCAGCCATTCGGCGGCATGAAGCTGTCGGCATTTGGTGGAGGCATCAAGGCAGGTGGTCCAAACTACTGCGCCCAGTTCACCTACATCACCGACAAGGCAGGCTCGAAGACCGACTACAAGAAGAGCTACCCAGAGGCATGGGAGAAGGAATTCCGTCACGCCCGCGACTGGAACAAGTGCCGTGGCGAGCAGAACGTGTTCCGCTATCTGCCAGTGAGCGGAGGCATGTGCCTGCGCCTGCAGAAGGGCGACACCAACGAGCAGGCTCAGATGATAGCCCTCGCAGCCAAGATAGCCGGCACACCGCTGACCATCAGCTTCGACCCATCTGACGACCGCACCGCAGCCCTTGGCTCAACGGGAGCTCAGCTGAAGAAGGAGTCGTTGGCAGACTTCCTGAAGTCGATGCCAAGCTATGAGCGCATCCGCACCTGTTCGGCAAAGTTGCCACGCGAGATGTACGAGCGCGCTGCAGAGTGCGACAAGTACATTGCCACGGCAGCACCTGTGAAGGACGGACGCGTAGAGCTCATCCACTACATAAAGGAACAGAGCATCTCATTCGAGTACCACCGCTACGGCAGTGGCCAGGATCAGGCTCCTGAGGTAGAATAATATAGAGGAGTGTGGAGAGAGGAGTGAGGAGAGAGAATAGTAAAGCCGTACCAACGGTCTCTCTTTCCAAGGTTTGAGCTAATCTCACTCCTCACTCCCCACTCCACACTCCACTTTAAAAATCTACCCCTTTTTATACTCTTTTTACAAAAACTATTAACGCAAATGAGAAGAAAATTGTTTTTATTTCTGGTCATCACGACGATGACCACTATCAACGTCATTGCCCAAAACTTGAACGTCAAGGGCGTTGTCGTTGATGAAAACAATGAGGCAGTAATCGGCGCTTCCGTCATGGTAAGCGGCAGCAGCATTGGAACAAAAACAGACCTTGAGGGAAACTTCACGCTCAACGGCATCAAGCAAGGTGCCAAGCTGAACGTGTCTTACATCGGCATGAAGACTGCGACAGTCGCCGCCAAGGCCACAATGAAGATTGTATTGGAACATGACAACCAAGTGCTTGACGAGGTGATGGTTGTAGCATTCGGAGAACAGAAGAAATCGTCGTTCACAGGTTCGGCAGGTGTCGTTGACAGCAAAAAGCTGGAGCAGCGACAAGTGACCAACGTGATGGACGCACTCCAGGGTAACGTTGCTGGATTACAGGCCTATTCTCATTCAGGAGCTCCAGACGCCAACCCCGAATTCCGCATTCGAGGCATCAGCTCCATCAACGCCGGCAACGCACCACTCATAGTGCTCGACGGAGCGCCCTACGACGGCGAGTGGAACAGCATCAACCCTTCCGACGTGGCATCGGTGACGGTGCTCAAGGACGCGGCATCAAACGCACTCTATGGCGCGAGAGGTGCCAACGGTGTGATAATCGTCACGACGAAAAAGGGCGACAAGAGCCGCACGACCATCTCCTTGGACGTGAAGCTCGGCTCAAGTAGCCGCGCATCGAAACGCTATGAGACCATTGACGACCCGGCACAATACATCGAGGCAAACTACACCGCACTATACAATTACTACGCATCCAAGGGACAGTCGAACTACACTGCCCACGTCAACGCCAACAACACGCTGTGGAAGCCATCGGGCGAGGGCGGTCTGGGCTATCTGCCCTACGCCGTTCCGGCAGGACTGTATCTCATTGGCGACAACGGCAAGCTAAACCCCAACGCCACACTCGGCAACCGCGTTTACAACGGCGGACAGGTATATACCATCATGCCCGACGACTGGATTGACGAGACCTATCGCAACGCACTGCGCCAGGAATAACACCAACAAGAAAATAGCCACGACATTCTCCCTCAACGGCTTCGCCGACATCGACATCTGGGACGGACTGAAGGCAACGGTGAACGGAAGCGTCTATACAAGCAACTACAACACGACCTACACCTACGAGCCATTCTACGGTTTCGGGCACGCCTCCTACCCCAATGGCTACGTCTATAAGGACTCTTACAATGAATACACACTGAACTTCCAGCAACTGCTGAAGTACAACAAGAAATTCGGCAAGCACAACCTATCGCTGCTTGCAGGACACGAGAGCTACAACTACAATGTTGACGACGTCTATGGCGACCGCAAGAACATGTACTCCTATTTCGGCAACCAAGAGCTCGACGGAGCTACCACCATTCTTGAGAACGGCTCCTACAATCTTGGCTACAACACCGAGGGTTGGCTCTTCCGTGCCCTCTACGACTACGACGGAAAATATTTCGGACAGGTGTCATACCGCCGCGATGCCTCGTCGCGCTTCCACCCCGACCACCGCTGGGGCAACTTCTACTCCTTCGGTGGAGCATGGATCCTGACCAAGGAGGAGTGGATGAAGGACGTGAAATGGCTCAACGAGCTGAAGCTGAAGGCATCGTTCGGACAGAACGGCAACGACAACATCTCCGATTTCCTCTACACCGACACATACTATATAAACAAAGGTGAGGGCAACGACATCGGACTCACCCTGAAGCAAGTGGGCAACGAGAACATCACTTGGGAGACCGTGACCAACATCAATGCGGGCTTCGAGTTCCAGATGTTCAACAGCCGCCTGCGTGGAGGCATCGAATACTTCTACCGCAAGACCACCGACATGCTCTGTACGGTGAAGGTGCCACTCTCGCTTGGCTATGCCGGCTACTCGTCGAACGTGGGCGACATGGCAAACCAGGGAGTGGAGATAGAGCTGAGCGGCGACCCTATCTTGACAAAGGACTTCCGATGGACACTCGGCGCAAACCTCACGGCATATAAGAACAAGGTGCTGAAACTCAACGACGACAACAAATACAACGTGCTCGACGGAC
>CAMAGM010000177.1 GCA_945833995.1 uncultured Prevotella sp. | reverse complement strand
TTGTACGCTTCTCTGGTGACTCCGGCGACGGAATGCAGTTGGCCGGAAACATTTTCTCCACGGTATCAGCTACCGTGGGCAATGGCATTTCTACATTCCCCGACTATCCCGCCGACATCCGTGCCCCGCAAGGCTCGCTCACCGGTGTATCGGGATTTCAGGTTCACATCGGTGCTGGACGTGTATATACGCCTGGCGACAAGTGTGACGTGTTGGTGGCAATGAATGCAGCAGCTTTGAAAACCCAGTACAGATACGCCAAACCACAGGCTACGATCATTATCGACACCGACAGCTTCGGTCCGAAGGACCTGGAGAAGGCGCAGTTCAAGACAGAGGACTACCTGGGTGAGATGGGTATCGACCCTGACCGTGTTGTTCAGTGTCCGCTGACACAGATGGTGAAGGACTGTCTTGCTGATAGTGGAATGGACAACAAGGCTATTCTCAAGTGCCGCAATATGTTTGCCTTGGGTATTGTTTGCTGGTTGTTCAACCGCGACCTTGACCTCGTTGCAAATTTCCTTCGCGAGAAGTTTGCCAAGAAGCCTCAGATTGCAGAGAATAATATAAAGGTGGTGCAGGCTGGCTTTGACTACGGTCACAACACCCATGCCAGTGTGCCTGCCACCTATCGCATAGAATCCACATCGAAGGAGAAGGGACGCTATATGGACATCACAGGCAACAAGGCCACGGCATACGGACTTATTGCCGCTGCCGAAAAGGCAGGTTTGCGACTGTTCCTCGGCTCTTATCCCATCACTCCTGCTACCGATATACTCCATGAGTTGTCGAAGCACAAGTCTTGCGGCGTGATCACCGTTCAGTGTGAGGATGAGATTTCCGGTTGCGCAAGTGCCGTTGGCGCATCTTTCGCAGGTGCCCTTGCCGCCACATCAACCTCTGGTCCCGGCGTATGCCTTAAGTCAGAGGCAATGAACCTTGCCGTTATCGACGAGTTGCCACTCGTTATCGTTGATGTTCAGCGCGGTGGTCCTTCAACTGGTCTTCCAACAAAGAGCGAGCAGACCGACTTGTTGCAGGCTCTTTATGGACGCAATGGTGAGAGTCCAATGCCAGTCATTGCAGCCGTAAGTCCTACCGACTGCTTTGATGCTGCATATCAGGCAGCAAAGATTGCATTGGAGCACTTGACTCCTGTGGTTCTGCTCACCGATGCGTTTATTGCTAATGGTTCTGCAGCATGGAAACTGCCTAACATCGCAAATCTCGATGCCATTAATCCTCATTATGTCACACCGGAGCAGAAGGGCAAATATACACCTTACGAGCGTGATCCGGAGTCGTTGGTCCGCTATTGGGCTGTGCCTGGTCAGGAAGGTTATACCCATATCCTTGGTGGACTTGAGAAGGACGGCAAGACAGGTGCGATTTCCACCGAACCAGAGAACCACAATATCATGTGTGGCTTGCGTGCCGAGAAGGTTGCACGCATACCTGTGCCCGACGTGGAAGTAGAGGGTGACAAGGATGATGCCGACTTGCTTATCGTAGGCTTTGGCAGCACCTATGGCCATTTGTATTCTGCTATGGAAGAGCTTCAGAAGCAGGGCAAGAAGGTCGCTTTGGCACAGTTCAAGTACATCAACCCACTGCCAAAGAACACTGCCGAAGTGCTTACAAAGTACAAGAAGGTCGTTGTGGCGGAGCAGAACCTCGGTCAGTTTGCGGCATATCTTCGTGCAAAGGTAGACAATTTTGCTCCATATCAGTATAATGAGGTTAAAGGCCAGCCTTTTGTAGTTGCAGAACTCGTGGCCGCATTTGCAGAGATACTCGAGAAATAATAACGAATAAAAAAAACTAAGATGGAATTTACAGCACAAGATTATAAGAAGGGACAGCCACGTTGGTGTCCTGGTTGTGGCGACCACTTTTTCCTTGCGTCACTCCACAAGGCAATGGCAGAGTGTGGTGTTGCTCCGCATGAGACTGCCGTGATCTCGGGTATCGGATGCTCGAGCCGCTTGCCATACTATGTGAACACATACGCTATGCAGACGATCCACGGTCGTGCGGCAGCCATTTCCACTGGCGCCAAGGTTGCCAATCCTAACCTCACTGTTTGGCAGATTAGTGGTGATGGCGACGGACTCGCCATCGGTGGTAACCATTTTATCCACGCCATGCGTAGGAATATCGACCTCAACATGATTCTGCTCAACAACCGCATCTATGGTCTGACAAAGGGACAGTATTCGCCTACAAGTCCACGCGGTTTCGTCAGCAAGTCGAGTCCTTACGGCACAGTGGAGGACCCATTCCGCCCTGCTGAGCTTTGCTTCGGTGCCCGCGGTCATTTCTTCGCTCGCTCAGTAGCCACCGACGCTCCTGAGACTGTCGAGATATTGAAGGCTGCCTACAAGCACAAGGGTGCGTCCGTTTGCGAGATCCTGCAGAACTGCGTAATCTTCAACAACGGTTGCTACGACCCAATATACAACAAGGAGGGACGTAAGAAGAACGCTATCTACGTGCGTCATGGTCAGCCACTTGTGTTCGGCGAGAACAACGAGTACGGTCTTGTTCAGGAGGGATTCGGCTTGAAGGTAGTGAAGATTGGTGAGAACGGCATCACGGAGAAGGACATTCTCGTTCACGATGCCCATTGCGAGGACAACACCCTGCAGCTGAAGCTTGCCATGATGGACAACGAGCACGGATTCCCTGTTGCCCTCGGTGTTATCCGCGATGTTGAGGTTCCAACTTATGATGAGGCTGTGCATCAGCAGATTGAGGATGTGAAGGCTCAGAAGAAGTACCACAATTTCATGGAACTTCTTGAGACTAACGATACATGGGAAGTGAAGTAGTGTTTTGCCATTCGGCAAAACACTACAATTAAAAATTTAAAGTCGCTTCGCTATTAAAGAATTAAAGTTCATTGTACCGAGACAATCGGCCGCAATGAACTTTAATTCTCACCTCTCACCTCTCACTCCTCACCTCTATTTTCTATCTCTTTTTGCAAACTACAAATTGCAAAAATGTTTCCAGAGTGTTATTTTTTGATTACTTTAACGAAAAAAGAGTAACTATCTTGAAAAAACAAGCTACAATATTTTGTAATAAGGAGAATTATTACTACCTTTGCGCCCGAAAAATTAGAGTGAGTGTATCACAATAGGTAATAGAGAAATAAGTATTCACAAATATAATTCATTAAAGCAATAATGGCAAAGTTAGATTTGACAAAGTACGGCATCACTGGCTCAACAGTGATTGCACACAACCCTTCTTACGAAGTCCTCTTCGAGGAGGAGACCAAAGCAGGTCTTGAGGGTTACGAGGTAGGTAAGAACACAGAGCTTAACGCTGTGAACGTTATGACTGGTATCTACACCGGACGTTCTCCTAAGGACAAGTACATCGTCATGGACGAGAACTCAAAGGACACTGTTTGGTGGACATCTGACGATTATAAGAACGACAACCACCCAATGTCTGAGGACGTTTGGGCTACCGTAAAGGATCTCGCCGTTAAGGAGCTTTGCAACAAGAACCTCTATGTAGTAGATGCTTTCTGTGGTGCCAACAAGGACACTCGCATGGCAGTGCGCTTCATCGTTGAGGTTGCATGGCAGGCACACTTCGTTACAAATATGTTCATCCAGCCAACAGCTGAGGAACTCGAGAACTTTGAGCCAAACTTCGTTATCTACAATGCCTCAAAGGCAAAGGTAGAGAACTACAAGGAGCTTGGTCTGAACTCTGAGACTTGCGTTGCCTTCAACGTTACAAGCCGCGAGCAGGTTATCATCAACACATGGTACGGCGGTGAGATGAAGAAGGGTATGTTCTCAATGATGAACTACTATCTCCCACTGCAGGGCATCGCTTCAATGCACTGCTCTGCAAACTGCGACATGAATGGTGAGAACACCGCCATCTTCTTCGGCCTCTCTGGTACAGGTAAGACCACTCTGTCAACCGATCCAAAGCGTCGCCTTATCGGTGATGATGAGCACGGTTGGGACGACAATGGCGTGTTCAACTTCGAGGGCGGTTGCTATGCAAAGGTTATCAACCTCTCCAAGGAGAACGAGCCTGACATCTACGGTGCTATCAAGCGCAACGCACTGCTCGAGAACGTTACCGTTGCTGAGGATGGCAAGATCGACTTCAACGACAAGAGCGTTACGGAGAACACCCGCGTGTCTTATCCTATCAACCACATCAACAACATCCAGCCAGGCTCATCAGCTCCAGCAGCAAAGAACGTTATCTTCCTTTCTGCTGACGCATTCGGAGTATTGCCTCCAGTATCTATACTGACTCCAGCACAGACCCAGTACTATTTCCTCTCGGGCTTCACAGCCAAGTTGGCAGGTACGGAGCGCGGCATCACAGAGCCAACTCCAACATTCTCTGCTTGCTTCGGTCAGGCATTCCTTGAGCTCCACCCAACAAAGTATGCTGAGGAGCTGGTTAAGAAGATGGAGAAGAGCGGTGCCAAGGCATATCTCGTAAACACAGGTTGGAACGGTACAGGCAAGCGTATCTCTATTCCAGACACACGTGGTATCATCGACGCTATCCTCGACGGTTCTATCCTGAAGGCTGAGACCAAGAAGATTCCATTGTTCGACTTCGAGGTTCCAACAGCTCTTCCAAACGTGAACCCAGCCATCCTCGACCCACGCGACACCTACGCTGAGGCAGCTCAGTGGGAGGAGAAGGCAAAGGACCTCGCTGCACGCTTCATCAAGAACTTCGCCAAATATACCACCAACGAGGCTGGTAAGGCACTTGTGGCAGCTGGTCCACAGCTCTAATCAAACCAAGAGTCATAACACTCTAATATATCTTTGTAATAAGCTCTGCTGGCATGTGAATTGTCGGCAGAGCTTGCTTTTTT
>CAMAGM010000176.1 GCA_945833995.1 uncultured Prevotella sp. | reverse complement strand
AACTGGATGATTGGCGCACAACTCGTGTATAACAAAAACGAGATCACCAAACTCTCACAGGCAATCAAGGACCAGACCGAGGCATACATGTCAAGCGACGCTACCGACGAGGACGCATCGGGCATTCAGAACCTCTTCTACGAGGGTCGCCCGCAGAACGCCATCTACGCAGTGCAGTCACTTGGCATCGACCCAAGTACGGGAAAGGAAATATATCTTGACAAGAACGGAAACATCACCGACACATGGCGTGCCACCGACAAGGTGTATTGCGGCAGTGCCGACCCGAAATACCGCGGCAACCTCAACACCATGCTCCAATGGGGCGACTTCACGCTCTCTGCCTCTTTCGGCTACTACTGGGGCGGCAAGGTGTATAACTCCACTCTGCGCGACCGCGTTGAGGTGACACTGAGCGACATTCAGGACAGAAACGTTGACGAGCGTGTGCTCAGCAGCCGTTGGTATGAGGCTGGTGACGTGGTGTTCTTCAAGAAGCTCTCCAACACATCGTCGAAAGCCACTTCGCGCTATGTCATGGACAACAACGTGCTGGAGCTGCAGAGCGTAAGCCTTCAGTACAAGCTGAAACACCCTTGGCTGCTGAAGAACTTCCACCTCAACAGTGCCATCATCGGCATCAACATGAACGACCTCTTCCACTGGGGCTCGGTGAAGATGGAGCGAGGCACAAGCTATCCATACGCACGCAACATACAGGCGAGCGTGAAGCTGCTGTTTTAAAATAAGAGGTGAGAAGTGAGAGGTAAGAGAAATGTATGGAAGGTAGAAGGTGGAGAATATCGAGGATTCCCCGACGTACCAACAAATGTCTTTAACTCCTTTAACTCCCTCAACTTCTTTAACTCCAAAAAAGAATAAAATACAATAATTATGAAGACAACGAAATATATTATAATGATGTTTGCCATCGCATTGCTTGCCACGTCGTGTGACGACTGGCTCGACGTGCGGGGCGAGAACATCTCGAAGGAAGACGACCAGTTTGAGAACTACAAGGGCTTCCGCGACGCATTGACAGGATGCTATATCGCAATGGCAGATGCAGATGCCTATGGACAGCGTCTGACAATGACAGACATTGAATATCTGGCAGACCTTTGGTATGTTGAGGATGGACATAAAACCTATGCTCCACAAAAATACTATCTCAGCAACCACGACTACGCCAACGACTACAGCCGCCCTGAAATCAAGACTGCATACGCCAAACTGTTCAATGTGGTGGCATCGGCAAATGTGCTGCTTAAGAATATTGAGTCAAAGGGTGGCAACATAACCGACAATGCCACACGCAAGGTGATAGAGGGCGAGGCATACGCCATACGCGCCTACTGCCAATTGGATATCCTGCGCCTGTTCGGACAACTGCCAAAGGGCGGAACAAAGCAGGTAAGGCTTCCTTATTCCTATACGACCAATATCGACGAGCGTCCTGCCTTCTACGGCTTTTCCGAATATGTGGAGCTACTGAAGAAGGACATTGAGAAGGCTGAGTCGCTGCTTAAGGACAATGACCCGATATTCTCAATGACATACACAGAACTGAACGAGCCATCTGACGCAGAGGACGATTTCCTCTACTACCGACAGTCGCGCCTCAACTATTGGGCAGTGCGCGCGCTGCATGCCCGTATGGCACTCTACACGGGAGACACAGGCGTAGCCAATTCCATAGCCCGTGAAATAATTTCGGCAAAGGGTGCTGACGGCAAAGCCCTCATATCACTCAGCGGCATCTCCGACCTGAGCAACGGCTACAACGCCCTGCCGACAGAATGTCTGTTCTACTTGAGCAAATTTGACGTCAACGACTATGCCAACGACGTGCTCACCGGTGGAAGAACCGCACAAGTGACCAACACCAAGTGCTATGTAAGCAACGACATGCTCACGCAGCTCTATGCCTCAGTACCCGGAAGCATGGCATCGCACAACCGCTACCTCTACCAGTGGAACCGCACTTCGAGGGATGCCTTTGCCTCGGTGTGTCCTGTTACGAAGAAATATTGGTATGACGAGAACACTGTCAGTTCGACACATCTCGTTGACAAGAACCAGATTATACCGATGTTGAGAATGTCGGAAATCTACCTCATTGCCATTGAGACCAGCAACAGCCTTGCCGATGCCCAGGCTCTATACGATGCCTACATGCGCGAGTGCCAGTTTACGCTCTACGACCCATTCGAGTCGCTCGACGCCATGAGGAAAGAGATGCTGAACGAATATCGCCGCGAGTTCTATGCCGAGGGGCAGATGTTCTACTGCTACAAGCGCAACGCCTCGAAGAGCATGATGTTCTGCAATAAAGAGATAACAGAGGAAGATTATATCCTTCCACTGCCATCAACTGAGGTTGAAAATTGAATGTTGAATATTGAAGATTGGAAAGATGAAGAAACATATAATCCTATCATTGGCAATTGCCGCTGGTCTATCCTCTTGCGAGAAAGACCTTGAGGTGTATAGTGAGCCAACGTGTCGCCTCAATTTCTATTACGACATAGATGCCACAGGCGACTTCAAACCGGAAATGGCACGCTCCACATACTCATTCGTGTATGGCGACCCCGACACTCGTCAGGACACGCTTTGGGTGGAGGTGGAGTCGATGGGTTTCGTAAGCGATACCGACCGTACCATTAGTCTTGAACAGGTGGATAGTGCAGGTGTGGAGAATGCCGTGGCTGGAAAGCACTATGTGGCTTTCGACGACCCGCAGATGGCACGATACTATGTGATGCCGGCTGGCAAGGCCCGCACCAAGCTGCCCATCGTAATGCTTCGCGATGCCAGTCTGAAGGACAAGGCTGTCGTGCTGCGCTATCGCATTAAGGCAAACGACAATTTCCAGAATGGATACGACCCATTTATGGAACGCTCGCTCTCGTTCACCGACCATTTGTCCGAACCTGCCAAATGGAACTATGCCTATCCATATTGGGAAGTATATACCATTTCCTTTGCCGACTATTTCGGTGAATATGGAGTGGTGAAACACCAGTTCCTCATTGATGAGACAAGGGAGAAATGGGACGATGAATATATCGACAAGCTGATGACTGGCGACAGCAACTATCTTACGTATATGCTCCGCAAGATGGCGAAGCGCCTCAACGAAGTGAACGCTGATCGACAGGCGCAGGGACTCAGTCCGCTCACTGAGGCTGACGGAACGCCCGTGGTAATTTTCGACCCCTATGCTTGATGGAGATTGAAGGTTGAATATTGAAAATTGAAAAGATTATGAAAAAGACAATACTTTATTCTGTAGCCTTGGCTCTTGCCACGATGCTTACAGGCTGTTTCGACGACGACAGTCAAATGGCGTCAGACACCATAAGACAAACTACTATATCAGGCATAGAGGAATCCTATGTGAAGACCGCCTACGTGGGCGAGCATCTTGTAATCAATCCGGAGGTAACGGCAAGTTATGCCGACGACCAGATGACCTACACATGGTTGCTCCTAAACGAGGACACTGGCACAAAGGACGATGAGGGCAACGAGGTGCAACCCACCGTGATCGGCAACACAAGGAATCTCGACTACGAGGTGCAACTGCCCCCAGGCTCTTATCAGGTGCGATTCCTTGCCACTGCCAAGGACAATGGATATACGGCACAGGCAATGACAAAACTCTCTGTCAGGACGCTTTTCTCGCAGGGATTCTACATCCTAAAGGAAACTACGGATGGCAAAACCGAGATTGACCTCCTGACTCTCGACGGACAAAAGGGCAACAACCAAATGACGCAGGTGAATGGTGCCCCAATGGATGGTCGCCCCGTGTCGCTCTATCCCAACTACAACATGTACTACATCAATCCTGACAACGACCAGATGGAGGCGACAAACTCTGTCACCATCACCACCGACAAACTCAAAGTGGGCGTATTCCGCTCGTCAGACTTCAAACCTGTGATTACGCGCGACAATCTGATGTATGACAAGATGGATACCAACGAGAAGGTCTATGGCACTTTCTCCACAGCATTCGGATATACCGTGCTGTTGACTTCGAAAGGTCTATACAATACATCTGCCAAGGCTGCCTATCAGAGTCCGTCAACAGGTCAGTTCGGTTTGCCAGTTAGCGAATGTGGCGGAAGTCCATATTTCTTCAGCGACTGCAAGCATGCCGGCGGTGGCGCTCTGTGGGATGAGCGTAGCCATAGTCTCACGGCATTCGACTACAACTTCGGTGCCTCACCGCTGTTGTATGCTGATCTGACTGGAATGGAGGACACGCAGAACCTCAGCACGTTCGACTGCCTGCATTGCGGATTCAGCAGTTTGGCTGGAACTGCCACGGGAACGTTCATTCTCGAGGACAAGACATCGGGCAAGCGCTATCTCTATCTGATAAGCTCGTCATTCTTCGGCAGCTCGCTCGAAAAGAGGGTGGAGATTCCAGCAGGAAGCCATGCCGCCAAGGCAACGGCTTTCAGCACAAACTCCCGAAGTGCCTCCTACATCTATTGCGTAGATGGCGGCAAGGTGTATGCCTTGATTTTCAACAGCGACGACTTGAGCGAGATAGAACTCAAGTTTGACGGCATTGGAGAGGGTGAGCAGGTGTCGTATGTTGCCAACCAATATTGGAGTCCGATGCTCAGCACAGGCGACACTTTCGACTACCTCGTTGTGGCTACTCAGAAGTCTGGTCAATACAAGCTCCACTTCTACAATATGAATGGCGGTGCCCCAGTAGGCTCACCTGTGCTCTCCACAGAGGGCGAGGGCACGGTAAGAAAGGTCCGCTATCTCAACGAAGCGTATGACTTCAACGACAGCAGGATAACTTATCCATACACTATCAACGACTAATATCAAAAAGAAATGAAAAGAATTATTG
>CAMAGM010000175.1 GCA_945833995.1 uncultured Prevotella sp. | reverse complement strand
AGGGAGTTCAGGGAGTTCAGGGAGTTCAGGGAGTTCAGGGAGTTCAGGGAGTTCAAGGAGTTCAAGGAGTTAAAGACGTATGTAAAAGCCTTGGAAAACTCCCATGAAGGAATCAGAAAAACTATTGTCTTTAACTACTTTAACTCCTTTAACTCCTTTAACTCCACAAATTTGCAAAAAAGAAACTTGAATAAAAACACCATATAATGTCAAGAGAAGACGAGAAGATAAACGTTTGGGGAGCCAGGGTACACAACCTGAAAAACATCGACGTGGAGATTCCCCGCAACTCGCTGACTGTGATAACAGGCTTGTCAGGGTCGGGAAAATCGTCGTTGGCTTTCGACACCATCTTTGCCGAGGGACAACGCCGCTACATCGAGACGTTCTCTGCCTACGCGAGGAACTTCCTTGGAGGCATGGAACGCCCCGACGTTGACAAGATCACTGGTCTCAGCCCTGTCATAAGCATTGAGCAGAAGACCACAAACAAGAACCCACGCTCCACCGTTGGCACCACCACTGAGATTTACGACTTCATGCGTCTGCTCTTCGCCCGAGCGGGCAAGGCCTATAGCTTTGAGACTGGCGAGGAGATGATAAAATACACTGAGGAACAGGTGGTGGAGATGATACACGCCAACTATACGGGAAGGAAGATTTTCATCTTGGCCCCGGTGGTGAGAAGCCGCAAGGGACACTATCGCGAGCTCTTCGAGAGCATGAGGCGCAAGGGCTACCTCAACGCACGCATCGACGGCGAGGTGAGGGAAATCTCACGCGGCATGAAACTCGACCGCTACAAGAACCACGACATAGAGATAGTCATCGACAAACTGGCAGTAGGCGACAAGGACGACGACCGCCTGCGCAAGAGCGTTGCCGTGGCAATGAAGGCTGGCGACGGCTTGCTCATGGTGCTCGACAAGGACACCAACGTGGCAAAACACTACTCAAAGCGGCTCATGTGCCCAACCACAGGCATGTCGTATGGCGACCCTGCACCAAACAACTTCTCCTTCAACTCGCCACAGGGAGCCTGCCCACGGTGCAAGGGTTTGGGCTATGTCAGCCAGATAGACCTCGACAAGGTTATTCCCGACAACAGCCTCAGCATACACGAGGGAGCCATCATTCCCTTGGGAAAATACAAGAACCAAATGGTGTTCTGGCAAATCGACGCCATACTGAAAAACTATGACCTCGACATCAAGACTCCTGTCGCCAACATTCCTGACGAGGCAATGAACGAGATTCTCTACGGCACCCTTGGCAATGTGCGCATCGACAAGGAACTCATTCATGCCTCAAGCGACTATTTCGTGGCTTTCGACGGTGTGGTGAAATACCTCAAGAACGTCATCGAGAGCGACGACTCCGCCACCGTGCAGAAATGGGCTGACCAGTTCATGGCAGTCACAGAGTGTCCCGAATGTCACGGCAAGCGACTCAACCGCGAGGCACTCTCCTATCGCATTTGGGACAAGAACATCAGCGAGCTGGCTACGATGGACATCAGCGAGCTGCGGCAATGGCTCGACAACGCACAGGAGCATCTCGACTCGAAGCAGTCGCAGATTGCCAACGAGATAATAAAGGAGATGCGCACCCGACTCGACTTCCTGCTTGAGGTGGGTCTTGACTATCTGTCACTCGACCGCCAGTCCGCAACTCTCTCTGGAGGTGAGAGCCAGCGCATACGACTTGCCACACAGATAGGAAGCCAACTCGTCAACGTGCTCTACATCCTCGACGAGCCAAGCATCGGTCTCCACCAGCGCGACAACGAGAGGCTGATAAAGTCGCTGAAGGAGCTGCGCGACATTGGCAACACCGTGATAGTGGTTGAGCACGACAAGGACATGATGCTAAATGCCGACTACGTAATCGACATAGGCCCGAAGGCAGGACGCAAGGGCGGCGAGGTGGTTTTCCAAGGCACGCCTCACGACATGCTTGCCCAGCACACCATCACGAGCGACTACCTCAACGGCATAAAGCAGATTGAGGTTCCCACGCAGCGGCGCAAGGGCAACGGCAAGAGCATCAAGATAGTAGGTGCCAAGGGCAACAACCTGAAGAACGTAGATGTGGAGTTCCCGCTCGGCACCCTCATCGTCGTCACGGGAGTCAGTGGCTCAGGCAAATCGACTCTCATCAACGAGACACTTCAGCCCATTCTCAGCCAGCATTTCTACCGCTCGCTGAAGAAGCCCATGCCTTACGACGAGATTTTGGGCATTGAGAACATCGACAAGATAGTGAACGTTGACCAAAGTCCCATCGGACGCACGCCACGCTCCAATCCTGCCACCTACACCGGTGTGTTCAGCGACATCCGCTCCATGTTCGTCAATCTGCCCGAGGCAAAGATAAGGGGCTACAAGCCAGGACGCTTCTCTTTCAATGTCAAGGGCGGACGCTGCGAGACCTGTGGCGGCAATGGCTACAAGACCATAGAGATGAATTTCCTCCCCGACGTGATGGTGCCTTGCGAGGAATGTCACGGCAAACGCTACAACCGCGAGACCCTTGAGGTGAGATACAAGGGCAAGAGCATTGCCGACGTTCTCGACATGACCATCAACCAGGCAGTGGAGTTCTTTGCCAACGTGCCTGAGATTCTCCGGAAGATAAAGACCATTCAGGACGTAGGTCTTGGCTACATCAAGTTGGGACAGCCCTCAACCACGCTCTCCGGAGGCGAGTGTCAGCGTGTTAAGCTTGCCACCGAACTGAGCAAGAAAGACACTGGCAAGACACTCTACATTCTCGACGAGCCTACCACAGGCCTGCACTTCGAGGACATCAGAATACTCATGGACGTGCTACAGCAACTCGTCGATAAGGGCAACACCGTGATAATAATCGAGCACAACCTCGACGTCATAAAACTTGCCGACTACATAATCGACATGGGTCCCGAAGGCGGACGTGGCGGCGGCATGGTCATGTCAACGGGAACACCTGAGGAAGTAGCGAAGTCAACCAAAGGCTACACGCCACGGTTCCTGAAAGAAGAACTGAAGAGCAGATTGAAAGTTGAAGGTTGAAGATTGAAGGTTGAAGATTGAAGGTTGAAGATTGAAGGTTGAAGGTTGAAGGTTGAATAGCTGCGCCAGATAACAATGCGCAGCAATTCAATTTTCAATATTCAATTTTCAATATAATAAGTTGAAGATATGGTTTACCTCGACTACGGCACATGGCTCCGCAAGCGCTTCCCCTTCAAGGTGCAGAAGCTATCGGTTGACGCAGGCTTCACATGCCCCAACCGCGACGGACGCATTGGCACTGGTGGCTGCATCTACTGCAACAACCAGTCGTTCAGCCCTGTCTATTGCAACCGCCAGCTCTCCGTAAGGGAACAGCTTGAGGAGGGCAAGCGATTCTTCGGAAGGAAATATAGCGACATGCGCTATATGGCTTATTTCCAGTCGTTCACCAACACCTACGCCGACCTCGACCATCTCCGTAGGCTCTACGAGGAGGCACTTGAGGTTGACGGCATCGTTGGGATAGTAATAGGCACACGACCCGACTGCGTCACCCCTACCCTTCTCGACTATCTCCAACAGCTCAACCGCCACACAATGGTCACCGTGGAATATGGCATTGAGACAGCCAACGACCACACGCTGCGACTCATCAACCGCGGGCACGATTTCCCATGCTCACGCCGTGCCGTGGAGCAAACGGCAGAACGTGGCATTACCGTTGGTGGACACATAATTATTGGTCTCCCCGGAGAGACGGCAGAGGAAAGCATAGCCCAGGCAAGCATCATGTCGGAGCTTAGGCTCGACATTCTCAAGATCCATCAGATGCAGATAATAAAAGGCACACGGCTTGCTGCCATGTACTCCGAGCATCCCTTCCATCTCTACTCGCCCGAGGAGTACATAGAGACCGTCATTAGCTACCTTGAGCACCTGCGCCCCGACATGGCAGTAGAGCGCTTCGCCTCACAGTCGCCAAAGGAACTGCTCATAGCACCGCAATGGGGATTGAAAAACTACGAGCTTACCAATCTCGTAGTGAATAAGATGAAACGAGAGGGACGGCGTCAGGGCAGCCTTTCAACTGAAAGCAACTCGTCCATAGCCATTCCCGAGTGATGTTTCATATATTTTGCCACAAGGGCTGTAAACCTTGTTGAGAACACACGCCTACCCATCACCCTGTTCACTATCCATTGAATCTTTCCTATGTGTAGGTCTGCCGTTAGCTGCGACCTGCCCTCGTCAGGAATAGGATATGCGCTCAGTATGAAGAACACCAAGCAGTCGGGCACGATCATGCTTCTCGTCATCAGCTTCCTCTGCACCTCAGGATAATATTTCAAGTAGAGCGGATAGTCCTTCCCCAAATATTTGTCGAGGCTTATGCCAATGGTGTTGTTGCCCACCACTATGCTTTGGTCCAGTGCGCCAATCTGCGTATATACCGTAGGCGTTGTCAGCACAGGCAGCTTCTTCTGCAGTTTGTCAAACGACTTCTGCAACTCCTCGTTTAGGTCATCCACATTGGCGTACTGCTGTTCCACCTCGTTTATAAGTGCTTGAAGCACCGTGTCTTGGTAGAAATTCAGAAACTTATTGTTTATGTCGGGATCGTTCACCCTTCCCAATTTCAGCACATCCTCTATCAGCGTCCTCGTCTCCTGCGGATAAACAAGGTTCATCTGCTGCAAGGCAGAGTAGTCGCCTGTGGTGAGATAAAGGCTCTGGATGCGGTCGTAGCGATGGAGACTTATCTTTTCGTCCCCATCGTTGGCATCGTTGGGCTTCAGTTGGAACTCGCAACCCACACATGCCACCATCGCTATTATTAGGAAGATGTATATTTTACGCACTTTGTTCTTTAATTTTTGTGCAAATATACTAAATAATATTTTAAACTCCAAATTTTTTG
>CAMAGM010000174.1 GCA_945833995.1 uncultured Prevotella sp. | reverse complement strand
CATTCCTAAGTGCTGAATATCACGAAGTAATGTATTTCCATACTACTATTTCAAATGGTGGGAACCAACGGTCGCTGGCCAAAGGGAAAAGCAAATTTCAATTACATTAAGAACAGAGCATCCATTGTCACCGTTGATTGGAAAATGCCAGAGTGCATGCCGTTGCGCAGTCCGTATGTGGTTATCAGGACATTGCGGATGGCATGCCTTGTCTTTGTGAAATGGCGGAATGTTGATACGCGCTCACGCAGGTGACGCTCGTACTCAGCACTGACAGAAAAATCGCTCTGGCTGTACTTCATTTCACACAAGTCTATAATTTTATCAGCCCTTTCCAAAACGAGATCAATCTGCGCTCCCTCCCATTCTACTCCATCTTTGTCTGTCTGCCGCTTGCACGACCATGCACTGGCAGATGTCAGTACCCCAGAGATGCCCAAACAGCTTCGTATCTGTGGAAGATGGTGCAAACAAACTTGCTCAAAGGCATATCCTGCCCAAGCGTTATGTTGGGCATCCTTGATGTTTGACCAGAAATGCATGTCAAGCCCTTCGTCTCGTCTTATGAACTTCGAGTGGAAGAGCGAGAACATATCGGTGAGCTGATACAACGCTCCCCGTTCCTTCTTGCCAAAGGCATAATAACGCCTGATGAAATCACATTTGTAAAGATTGTCGAGGACTGCACTCAAACTACCTCCGTCACCTATATCGCCTAATGCCTCCTTTATTTCCTTTAAGGTCAATCCCTTTGTCTTGGACGATATTGCCTCCACCACCTGCCTATAAATTGCCGACGACTTGAAAAGGGAACGAAAGAGGAAATCGTACTCTTCCCTCAAAGGAGCGCCGTGGTCGAAAAAGAGCGAGTCGATATTCTGACTGAACGTCTTGTCCCTGTCGAGCATATCCAAATAATAAGGTATGCCTCCCATCACCATATAAGCTTCAAGTATCTGGTAGCGATTCCATACGATTCCTTTTGTCTCCCTAAGGAATTGTTCGACCTCTCCGAGGCAAAAAGGGGCAAGGTATATGGTGCGCGAGCAGCGTCCATAAAGTCCGCCCTTGTCACCGATTATCTTGTCTATCATCCATGATGTGGCTGAACCGCAGATAATCATCTTCATTCCACTGCGTGCCGATGCCCAGGAATTCCAGAAGTAACTGAAAGCCTGTAGGAAGTTTGACTTTGGTGTGTCCATCCAAGGCAACTCATCGAGGAAGACAACAATCCGGGGCTTGTCGAGCTTTTCAAGATAGTTGCGCAAGAGCGCAAAAGCGTCAAACCATGTCTTTGGCACAGGAACATCCTCACCGGAATAGAGCCGGAGCTGACTGGCGAACAGGGTCAGTTGTATGCTTGCAGAGGTCTCGAAACTCCCTGTGAAATAGAAGTCAAATCGGTTGTCGAAGAACTGTCGGACGAGATAGGTTTTCCCCACTCGTCTTCGTCCATACACAGCCACCAACTTTGCCTCTTTTTCTTCCATAATGAAACGAAGAGTGTCTTGCTCTTTCTGTCTGCCAATAATTCCGTTGCCCTTTCTGTTCATAATATATTGTTGTTATTGATTATCAGGTGCAAAAATACGAACTTTCCGTCATATATTCTGAGATTGTCCGTCCGCAATAGTGATTTTTAACATAGTTACGGCTGATTTATGACAAAATAACTCGTCCGTAACTATATAAAAATTACCACTTGCGGACGAGCAATACCACATTTGCCCTTGCTATAACCATACCTTATCCAAGCCTCGAATGGATTGTGAAGGAGCGTAATCGGTGAACATTTCTACATTTTCCTAAAGACAGGAACAAAAAAAAGAGGCAAGACAACCGCCTCACCTATTTATATTTTAATAGAAATCAATGACACTATAAACCGCGAATCTCCTCCAAACTGAGCCCCGTAGCTTTCTGAATGTCGGAAACTCCAAGTCCCATAGATTTCAGATTGCGAGCAGTTTCCTTTAATCCTTCAGCACGACCTTCCGCACGACCTTCCGCACGACCTTTCTCAAGCCCTTTCTTCATGCCTTTCTGCAAACCGACCTCCTCAGCGCCCTCCAACAGGAAAGCGTTGTCGCGATACCACTGGATGGCGGCGTCGTACTTTATGCGTTCTTCTGTGGACAACTCGCTGATTTCTGCTATTTCGCTCAAACGCTTGAATATCGGGCTTTGTGCCGCCCAAGGCAGTCTGTTCAATGCTTCCATATGTTTCAATACATAAATCCAACGGTCAAAATTATTCTCGCACTCTTCTGCCTCCTTAGTGAAATAAGGCAGCTGGAGGTATATCAGCCTCAGGTCTTCTGAAATCCAACAGCAGGGATTAGTTAATGTCCTGGCCGAAGATTATCTTGAAACCTACGTCGGTAAATGGGTTTATATATTTTGCCATCTCTGTATATTTTTGCTGAAATGCAGCTATTCTTTTGCAAAAGTAGGAAAAAGAATTGAGAAATGCAAGGATTTAAGGAATTTCTTTTCAAAATCACTATATTTTGGTCGCTTTTGAGGTGTATTAAAGGTGGATTATATAAAAAAGTGAAAAGCGGCACTAAAGGTTCCATGCAAAGCATGAGATTGTTTCTCCAACAGAAAAACCTGAACATTGGCATTCGCACTTCTCTCGAGAATTTCTCCAAGTTACCAGATGCACTCATCATTCCCCTGTATGCCATAGGCAATATTGTGGGACAATATTAATCCTGCGGACAAACAGTTTGGATAGTTGCATATTTGAAACTATTTCAGTTGCTTTGGGGCATGGGAATGAATAATGGGCAACCCGATACCGTCTCGAAGGCATCACGAGACCATACCGAAGGAAGCGAAGAGGCAAAAACTGACAAAGCAACAGTTAACATTTAACAATTGGGACTTTATTGTTTAACAAGTGAGAATACTTTTCGCCTGCACCTTTATATATAAGAAAGAAATGGAGATTTTCTATAAAAGTCAAAAAACAAGGCTTTAAAATCAAAAACTATTGTTTGGTGAGGATTTTTCAGACTAACTTTGCAACCGACAAACATAATACCTAAAGAAAAAAATGAAACAAAGAGAATACTATTTTGCAGTTGACCTCGGTGCCACAAGCGGACGAACTATTATCGGCTGCCTGTGCGAGGGGAAATTGAGTCTTGAGGAACTGACCCGATTCGACAACAACCTCATAGAGACAGGAGGACACGTTTATTGGGACATTTTCGCTCTCTATAATGAAATAATAAAAGGTCTGAAACTCGTTGCCGACAGGGGATTGAGCATAAAGAGCATCGGCATTGACACTTGGGGATGCGACTTCGTGTGCATAGGCAAGGACAAGGCAGTGCTGCGCAACCCTCTCGCCTACCGCGACCCTCACACCGTGGGGGCAATGGAGAAATTCTTTGCGGAGAAGATGGCGAAAGAGAAGGTCTATGAAAAGACGGGAATACAGTTTATGAACTTCAACTCGCTGTTCCAGCTCTACACGATGAAGGAGAACGGCGACTCTGCCTTGGAGAACGCAGAAAAAATCCTGTTCATTCCTGACGCACTGAGCTATATGCTGACAGGACGTGCCGTGTGTGAATACACAGTGGCATCGACATCGCAGATGCTCAACCCGATGACAGGCGACCTCGACAACGAGCTGATAGAGAGCATTGGGCTGAAACGGAGTCAGTTTGGAGAGATGACACATCCCGCCACCACAATAGGCACACTGACAGAGGAAGTGCAGAAACAGACGGGACTTGGCGCAGTGCCAGTGATTGCCGTTGCGGGTCACGACACGGCGAGCGCCGTAGCTGCCGTGCCTGCCAAGGACGAGCACTTCGCCTACCTCAGCTCCGGAACATGGAGCCTTATGGGAATAGAGACGAAGAAGGCGATAATAAACGAGCGCAGCCAAGAGCTGAACTTCACCAACGAGGGCGGCATTGACGGCACTACACGCTTCCTGAAGAACATCTGCGGAATGTGGATTTACGAGCGTTGCCGCAAGGAGTGGACCGACGCTCCACGCTCGCACGCCGAGCTGCAGGCAGAGGCTATGAAGCAGCCCGCCATGCGCAGCATAATAAAGCCCGACGACGAGGCTTTCGCCAACCCGCCATCGATGGTGGAGGCAATAAAGGACTACTGCCGCAAGACAAACCAGCCTGTGCCAGAGGGCTATGCAGAGATGTGCCGCTGCATATTCGACAGCCTCGCCCTGCGCTACAAGGAGGTGTTCAACTGGCTGAAGGAGTTCTCTGACACGGAGATAAACGTGCTGCACATCATCGGCGGTGGCTCACTGAACGGCTACCTCAACCAAATGACCGCCGACGCCTGCGGAGTGAAGGTTATTGCTGGCCCACAAGAGGGAACAGCCATAGGCAACATCATGCTGCAAGCCAAAGCCTCAGGCGAAGTGAAGGACATCTGGGAAATGAGACGGATCATAGGAGAGTCGATTGAGGTGAAGGAGTACTTGAAGAATTAAAAATTAAGAATTAAGAATTAAGAAATACAAATTAAGAATTAAAACAATAACGACAATGAAAACAGAACTTATTTCAAAGGCATACGAGATTGCCAAGGAACGCTATGCAGAGATCGGCGTTGATACAGAAGCCGTATTGAAACAACTACAGGACTTTCACCTCTCACTGCACTGCTGGCAGGCTGATGACGTGAAAGGTTTTGAGGTGCAGGCAGGTGCCATGTCAGGCGGAATACAGTCAACAGGCGACTTCCCCGGCGCAGCACGCAACATCGACGAACTGCGTCAGGACATTCTGAAGGCAAAGAGCCTCATACCAGGCAACCACCGTCTGAACCTCCATGAGATCTACGGCGACTTCAAGGGAAAGGTTGTTGACCGCGACGAAGTGACCGTAGAGTACTTCCAGTCATGGATAGACTGGGCAAAGGAGAACAACACGAA
>CAMAGM010000173.1 GCA_945833995.1 uncultured Prevotella sp. | reverse complement strand
GTCATCCTCAACGATGTTCGAGAATGTCTGTATGCCCACAGGCAGTCGTTTCAACTTTTTCTTCTCCATACCGAATATTATAATATGCTTCTGCAAAGCAAATGCAAATCGAGAGCAGAACTTGCCAAGCTTGCTTGAGCAATTATGCCGAGATGCAGCTTTGCTTCTGCAAAGTTACACCTTTTCCTTCACATTTCCAAACTTTCAATCTTAAATTTTCCATAATTACTCCACACGCATTAAATTTTGGAACAATACTTATGGAAAAACGTTGGCGGAATTAAAAGCATGGCAAAATGGGCTGAAGGGTCAGAATGTAACAATAATTCGCAGTCGAAGAATGTTAATTTGAAGAAGAAACAATTAACCTGATAGTTGCATATTTGAAAGTATTGCAGTTCCTTTGCCGTTTGAAAATATATGAAAAGCATCACGAATTCGTCTCGAAGGCATCACGAGACCATACCGAAGGAAGCTGAGATGCAAAAGTTCACAAAACGACAATCATCGGTTAACATTTAAAACGTCTATGGTTTAACAATTGGAAAACAACCTTAGAGTATGGGAAGTATCACATCAGTTGATGTAGTCAAGGGCATACAGAAGGTAGTTTGTTGAAAACGTTATTGATGGATTGCAATTATTTGAGTATGATGTCGTGTGGCGTATAGACAAAAAGCGGCAATGGGCATAAAAGGCAGAAAATAATCCTACAAAATGAAAATTTGGAAGAAAAGATGTTAAATGTTATGGTGTTTTTAGCGGTTTTTATTGTATAATGTGTAACTTTGCACTCCGAAAACTGAATTAATACATATAGGTTTTCGAAACATATATTATAATTAGGTTGAATCAACAATAGAATTAATTTAAAGTAATAGGTATGAAAACAAGTAAGATGTTAATGTTGGCGGCTCTCGGAGCTGTGCTCGCATCGTGTGGTGGAAAGTCGGGCGGAAAGCCAAACTTCGCCGACAACGAGTATGCTGTGAGAACCGTTGAGACACAGGGAACAGAGTTGCAGACCACTTATCCTGCAACAATCAAGGGTATTCAGGATGTTCAGATACGTCCAAAGGTATCTGGATTCATCACAAAGATTTGCGTGCATGAGGGACAGAGCGTGAGCGCAGGTCAGCTGTTGTTCGTTATCGACAACGAGACCTATCAGGCTCAGGTGCGCCAGGCAAAGGCTGCGGTGAACACGGCAAAGGCACAGCTCGCCACGTCGAAACTGACTTACGAGAACTCGAAGGAGCTCTATGCCAACAAGGTGATTGGCGACTTTGAGCTCCAGACCTCAGAGAACAACTACTCTACGGCACAGGCTTCGCTGGCTCAGGCACAGGCAAACCTCGCTGCGGCTGAGGAGACACTGAGCTTCTGCTATGTGAAGAGTCCTGCGGCTGGCGTTGTTGGCTCGCTGCCTTATAAGGTGGGCGCATTGGTGAGCGCGTCGAGCGCAGAGCCTCTGACAACCGTGTCGGACATCAACAAGATGGAGGTTTACTTCTCAGTGACGGAGAAGGACATGCTGAGCATGACAAAGGGTGCCGATGGTCTCTCAGGTGCCATTGCCGCATATCCGGCAGTGAAGCTGCAGTTGGCTGACGGAACCATCTACGACCAGCCTGGCAAGGTGGTGAAGGCGAGTGGAGTGATTGACGCCGCAACAGGCTCAGTGTCGCTCATCGCACAGTTTGCCAACCCAAAGCATGAGTTGCGCTCTGGCGGCGCTGGTCAGATTGTGGTTCCAGTGACAGCAAGCAACGTGGTGATTATTCCACAGGAAGCCACCTCTGAGGTGCAGAACAAGAAGTTCGTGTATATAGTAGGCAAGGACAACAAGGTGAAGTACAGCGAGATAAAGGTAAACCCACAGGACGATGGCAAGACCTACATCGTGACCGAGGGCTTGAAGCCTGGCGACCGCTATGTGTCGAAGGGCATCACCTCTTTGAGCGACGGAATGGAGATAAAGCCAATCACCGAGGAGCAGTACAACAAGAAGATTGACGACGCTGCCAAACTTGGTGAGAAGCAGAGCTCAGCCTCTGGCTTCGCTGACGTAATGAGTGGGAAAAAGTGATTAGTCGTTAATGGAGTTAATGGAGTTAAAGGAGTTGAAAGGAGTTAAAGACGTATGTCTAAGCCTCGAAAACCCGTATGTTTGAAGCAATGGTAGTAACTATTGTCTTTAACTCCCTTCAACTACTTTAACTCCTTTAACTCCCATAACTTGAAAAAACAAAAACATGACATTTACAAACTTCATAAAGCGCCCAGTGCTCTCGACGGTGGTTTCCATCTTCTTCGTGCTGCTGGGTATCATCGGAATCATTTCGCTGCCTATTGAGCAGTATCCCGATGTTGCGCCGCCTACAATCTCGGTCGAGACCACATATACTGGTGCCGATGCGCAGACGGTGCTGAACTCCGTTGTCACGCCTCTTGAGGAGAGCATCAACGGTGTTGAGAACATGATTTACATGACCTCTCAGGCAACGAACGACGGACGTTGCGCCATCACGGTGTATTTCAAGCAAGGCTCTGACCCTGACATGGCTGCCGTGAACGTGCAGAACCGCGTGAGCCAGGCACAGGCTTTGCTCCCTGCCGAGGTTACGAAGGTGGGTGTGACGGTTGAGAAGCGTCAGACATCCAACGTCATAATGTTCACCCTCACTTCCGAGGACGGACGCTACGACGACGAGTTCCTGACAAACTACAACGACATCAACGTCGTTCCTGCCTTGAAGCGTATATCTGGTGTGGGTGGCGTTATGTCGCCTGGTATGAAAACCTACTCTATGCGTATCTGGCTTGAGCCGGAGAAGATGAAGCAGCACGGACTGATTCCGAGCGACATCACCGCCGCACTTGCCGAGCAAAACATAGAGGCCGCGCCTGGTAAGTTCGGCGAGCAGAGCGACATGGCATACGAATACACCATGCGCTACAAGGGCCGTCTGAAGACTGCCGAGGAGTATGGCGACATCATCATCTCAAGCGACCACAACGGACAGACACTCCGACTGAAGGACGTTGCCAAGATTGAGCTTGGAGGATTGATGTACAACGTGTCGATGAAGAACAACGGACAGCCTTCGGTGATGGGTATGGTGCAGCAGATTGCAGGCTCCAACGCCACACAGATTGCCGAGGACGTGAAGGCAGAGCTGGAGAACCAGGCAAAAGCATTCCCTCCGGGCATGGTGTATAAGATAAACTACGACGTTACGGAGTTCCTCTTCGCCTCTATCGAGGAGGTTATCTTCACGCTGGTAATCACGCTGTTGCTCGTGTTCGTGGTGGTTTATGTGTTCCTTCAGGACTTCCGCTCTACGCTGATTCCTATGATTGCCGTTCCAGTGGCACTTGTGGGTACGTTCCTCTTCCTCTGGATATTCGGATTCTCAATAAACCTGCTCGTGCTATCCGCCATGCTCTTGGCTATTGCCATTGTGGTCGATGATGCCATCGTGGTCGTGGAGGCCGTGCACGCCAAGCTCGACCAAGGCTACAAGAGTGCGCTGACAGCATCAATCGACGCAATGAACGAGATTTCGGGTGCCATCATCTCCATCACGCTCGTTATGTCGGCGGTGTTCGTGCCAGTGTCGTTCCTTGGCGGTACGAGCGGTACGTTCTACCGTGAGTTCGGTGTGACGATGGCTGTGTCAATCCTTATCTCGGCTGTCAACGCCTTGACCCTCTCGCCTGCCCTTTGTGCCATCTTGCTGAAGCCGCACGACGAGAACGCCGAGCACGGAAAGATGTCGCTCGTTGACCGTTTCCACACTGCGTTCAACTATCAGTATGAGAAGATTCTCGCTAAATATAAGAATGGTGTAGCCAGCGTCATAAAGCACCGCATACTGGCTGCAGGAGCCGTGGTAGCGGGAATATTGGCAATGGTAATCACCATGGCAACAACGAAGACGGGTCTTGTGCCTGACGAGGACACGGGAGTTATCTTCTGTACGGTGTCGATGGCACCGGGTACGAGCCAGAACCGCACGAAGGTTGTTATCGACCAAATTGACAAGATGCTTGCCAGCAACCCAGCGGTGATGAACCGTGAGCAGCTGCTTGGCTACAACTTCATTGCAGGTCAGGGTTCCGACCAGGCAACGTTCATCATCAAGCTGAAGCCTTTTGAGGAGCGTCCCGCAGGATTCTTCTACAACCTCTCGGGTCTGTGGCAGGGCGACGGAATCACTCGCTTCTTCGTCAACCCAATGGCTTCTACATCAGTGCTTGGCATGATCTACAAGCAGACGGCTGAAATCAAGGATGCACAGATTCTTGCCTTCGCACCACCTATGGTGAACGGTTTCGGTGCAACCAATGGTGTAACCTTCTCAATGCAGGACAAGACCGGTGGTGACCTCGGCAAGTTCTTCGAGATCACGAAGATGTATTTGGCTGAGCTGAACAAGCGTCCGGAGATTTCAAACGCCATGACCTCATACAACCCTAACTATCCACAGTATATGGTGGACGTTGACGTTGCGAAGTGTAAGCAGGCAGGCATCACGCCGCAGACCGTGCTCTCAACTCTCCAGGGTTATTATGGTGGTCTCTACGCATCTAACTTCAACGCCTACGGTAAGCTCTACCGCGTTATGATTCAGGGAACTGTTGACAGCCGTAAGAACACTGCCACCCTGACCAACATCTACGTGCGCACTCCGAACGGAATGTCGCCAGTGAGTGAGTTCTGCTCACTGCGCCGCGTTTATGGTCCCTCAAACGTCAACCGCTTCAACCTCTTCACCAGCATCAACGTCAATGCGTCGGCTGCCACAGGCTATTCTTCCGGTGATGCCATCCGCGCCATTGAGGAAGTTGCGGCACAGGTGCTGCCTGCGGGTTACGGTCTTGACTATTCGGGCATGACGCGTTCGGAGCGTGAGTCGAGCGACTCCACGG
>CAMAGM010000172.1 GCA_945833995.1 uncultured Prevotella sp. | reverse complement strand
CGTGCCGAGGACGTGGCATGGGCTGTGAGCCGTGCGTTCTACATTGCACGCACAGGTCGCCCAGGTCCTGTGGTGCTCGACTTTGCCAAGAACGCACAGGTGGAGAAGACCGAATGGCATCCGGCAAAGGTAGATTTCGTACGCAGCTACGTTCCCTATCCCACACTCGACCAGAAGGCAGTGGAAGAGGCAGCGGCACTCATCAACTCTGCCAAGAAGCCTCTCGCACTCGTAGGTCATGGTGTGGAGCTCGCCGGAGCGCAGAACGAGCTGATTGAGTTCCTTGAGAAGGCTGACATACCAGCGGCACGAACCCTCCTCGGACTCTCGGCACTGCCTACCGACCATCCTCTGAACATGGGTATGCTCGGAATGCACGGAAACTATGCGCCAAACATCAAGGAGCAGGAGTGCGACGTGATGATAGCCATCGGTATGCGCTTCAGTGACCGCGACACTGGCACTCCAAACACATTCGCCAAGCAGGCAAAAATCATCCACCTCGACATCGACCGCTCTGAGATAAACAAGTGCATTCCTGTTGACGTGCCAGTGGTTGCCGACTGCAAGGTGTCGCTCCCAGCCATCACCCGACTGCTGCAGAAGAACAACCACCGCGAGTGGCGCGACAGCTTCGCCGAGTATCATCAGCAGGAGGTGGAGAAGGTGATCGAGCCTGCCATACATCCCAAGGACGGCCCGCTGCTCATGGGCGAGGTTGTCAATGCCGTGGCAGAGGCAACGAAGGGCGACGCAGTGCTCGTAAACGACGTAGGCCAGAACCAGATGTTCTCATGCCGCTATTTCAAATACAACAAGAAACGCTCCGTTGTCACCAGTGGCGGACTCGGGACCATGGGCTTCGGCATGCCCGCAGCCATAGGCGCAACCTTCGGTGCCCCTGAGCGCACGGTGTGTATGTTCTCAGGCGACGGCGGCTTCCAGATGAACATTCAGGAACTGGGAACCATCATGGAGAACCAAGCTCCCGTGAAGATGATCATGATGAACAACAACTACCTTGGCAACGTGCGCCAGTGGCAGGACATGTTCTTCCAGCAGCGCAAGTCGTTCACGCGTATGATGAATCCCCACTATCAGCTCATAGCCGAGGCATACCACATCCCATACAACGTGGTAATAGACCGAGCCGATCTCAAGGCAGCGATAGAGAAAATGCTTGCCACCGATGGCCCGTACATTCTCGAGTGCGCGGTGAAGGAGGAGGACAACGTGGCTCCAATGATAGCCCCGGGACACAGCATCGACGACATGATGCTTGAGATAAATATCAAGACCGAACTTGATTGTTAAAAAGCAAAGAACACAATGGAAAACAAGAAACTATATACACTTCTGGTTTATTCGGAGAACATTGCAGGTATCCTCAACCAGATAACCGCCGTTTTCACACGTAGGCAGGTGAATATCGAGAGCCTCAACGTGTCGGCATCAAGCATCCCAGGACTCCACAAATACACCATCACGGCGTGGAGCGACGAGGATCAGATAGTAAAGATAACAAAGCAGATTGAGAAGAAAATCGACGTCGTGAAGGCAACACACTTCACCGACGACGAGCTCTTCATACGCGAGACGGGACTCTACAAGCTCGCCACCGACAAGGTATTGGAGAATCCAGAGATCTCACGCACCATACGAAAGCAGGAAGCCATCATCACCGAGGTGAACCCAACATACGTCATCGTGATGAAAAGCGGAATGACCGAGGACATCATGAACCTCTTCTATGCCCTCAACGAGTTCGACTGCGTGCTGCAATACACACGCTCGGGACGTATCGCCGTGACACGCAGCACCACTGAGGAGGTAAGCAAGTTCCTTGAACAGAGAGAGAAGAATGGATAAGGTCGGAAGATACAAGTTTTTGGCAGAACCGTTCCATTGCGACTTCTCCCACCGTCTCTTCATGGGACATCTCGGCAATCATATGCTCAACGCTGCCGATTTCCATTCCACGGAGCGCGATTTTGGCATGACGCGACTCAACCCAATACACAAGACTTGGGTTCTCTCGCGTCTTGCCATCGAGATGGTGGAAATGCCTGAGCAATACACCCATTTCACCGTCGAGACATGGGTGGAGAGCGCAATGCGCTATTTCACCAACCGCAACTTCCAAGTCGTTAGCGAGGACGGACGCACACTGGGCTACGGCCGCAGCGTGTGGGCAATGATCGACACCGAGACACGTCAGCCCACCGACATACTCGCCATCGACGATGGTGCCATCAACCTTTGGGTCGAGCGCGACAAGCCGTGTCCCATAGCCAAGGGCTCGCGCGTGAAGATGTCGAACGACGCGCCGCTCGTCCGCACCATCGACACATATTATAATGATGTGGACGTGAATGGTCATGTCAACTCCATAAAATACGTGGAGCACACCCTCGACCTCTTTCCCCTCGAATGGTATGCCACCCACCGTCTCCACCGTTTCGACATTGCCTACGTTGCCGAGAGCCACTCTGGCGACCGCCTGAACTTCTATAAGGAGGAGGCAGCCCCTCTCACGTTCAACATCCGCATCACCAAAGGCAGCGGCGACGACGAGACAGAAGTGGTGCGCTGCAGTCTGCAGTTCTGCACTCTCTAACCATTACGTTTTCTACTCTGATTGGCACTTAAGTGTCAAAAAACTAAAGACATATCCCAAAAAGGTTGTCCAAAATTTGCATATATGGAAATAAATTCCTAATTTTGCACCGGATTATTAACTATATATGAATTACAGGATAGGATGAATTGGTTTAAATCATTGTTTGTCAACAAACTAACCACATGGTACTTTTCATGTGCGGCATTACCATATTGGTGCATTCTTGCAATGGACTGCTGCATTATAGTGCTTGCTGGCATGGTAGCTGTGTATTTCATACATGGGGGAAGCAACCTTGCCTCACATTTCTGGAGCTATATGCTCACATTCGTTGGCGCACTGCCACTGTTTTGTGTAGGAATGAGAATGTTCAACACCTATTCGGGTATCTTGAGATACTCGTCGTTCGTTGACTTGATGCGTGTTGCAGCTGCCTTGTTTTTTGGATTTCTCTACAATATCATACTTATCAGCCTTCTTCCTGACGGATGGATTATCGACATCTCCGTAAGGACTATGATGGTGATGTTCGGACTATCCGCCTGCGGAATGTGGGCTATGAGAATATTCGTCAAGTTCCTCTTCGACTCCACTTACAGTGAGGCTGGCGCCATACCAGTGTTCATCTATGGCATCAAGGCAGGAGGCATCGCACTCGCTAAATCCATACGCAACGAGTATCCGTCAAGATATGTGGTCAAGGGCTTTGTCACCGACGACGACAAGGAGGAAGGGCACTTCCTTCTTGGCTGCCACGTGTGGCTCGACAGCGACAAGGCCATCGTCGAGCGTATGGCTAAACATAGGGTTAAGACAATATTTGTCAGCCCACTCTCAACCACCAAATTCCGCGACAACCAGGAACTGGTGGATAAGTTGTCCGATGCTGGCATAAAAATCATGATGATGCCAGAGGCACAGAAATGGGACGGCAAGTCGAGTCTGCGCTATCAACAGCTGAAGGAGGTGGATATCGAGGACCTTCTCCCACGCGACAAGATTGAGATTGACATGGATGCCATAGGCAAGCAGCTGAGTGGCAAGAGCATACTGATTACCGGTGCCGCCGGCTCCATAGGAAGCGAGATGGTGCGACAGATAGCCCTATTCAATCCCAAGCACCTGATTCTCATCGACCAAGCAGAGACACCTATGCACGACGTGAGACTCTACATGTCAAAGAACTATCCCGACATTTCGTGTGAGTCCATTGTGGCAAGCATCACCAACAGCAGCAAGATGGAAAGCATCTTCAAGACAGGGAAGCCAGACTATGTTTTCCATGCGGCAGCCTACAAGCATGTGCCAATGATGGAGGACAACCCGTCAGAGGCTGTCCAGAATAATATATATGGTACGCGCGTAGTTGCAGACCTTGCCGTGAAGTATGGTACGAGGAAGTTTGTCATGATATCGACCGACAAGGCAGTAAACCCCACAAATGTCATGGGTTGCTCCAAGCGCATCTGCGAGATTTACTGTCAGGCACTTAACAAGGCTATTTGCGACGGCGAGGTGAATGGAGTGACGCAGTTCGTAACCACACGCTTCGGCAATGTCCTTGGCTCCAATGGCTCCGTAATACCTATTTTCAAGAAGCAGATAGCCATGGGTGGTCCCGTCACGGTGACCCATCCTGACATAATCCGTTTCTTCATGCTCATTCCCGAGGCATGCAAGTTGGTGTTGGAGGCAGGCACGATGGGAAATGGTGGTGAGATATTCGTGTTCGACATGGGAAAGCCTGTGCGTATTGCCGACCTCGCCAAGAGAATGATAGCCTTGTCGGGAACCCGTGGAATAAAGATAGATTATGTTGGTTTGCGCGATGGTGAGAAACTCTACGAGGAGGTTCTTAACGACAACGAGACCACCATGCCTACAGTACACCCGAAAATAAAGGTAGCGAAAGTCCGTGAGTACCCTTACAACCTTGCGTTGCAGAACGAAGAGGAGCTTTATAAGCTCTCTTTCACCTACGATGATATGGCAATAGTGAGAAAGATGAAGGAGATCGTCCCGGAATACAAGTCACAGCAATCAAGATTCGGAGTTCTTGATTAGATTATCTTGTTTATTGCTACCTGTACGGTTGACAGCATGCCTATGGGTGCTGTAAGCCCAATAAAACCATAGTGTGGCAAGGATAAATCCAATAATCCCGTGCATCGCCGCGCTACCGCAAACGCAGTAGTCTGCTACGTTATATCGTCTATCGCCCTGTCGCCTTTTACCAGTAGGGGCATGACTAATGCTTTTTTTCTTCTGCAAAGGTAAAGCCTCCTCGTTAATCCTTAAGACATCCTATCGGCAACACAAACACTCCGTCTTTTCTTTGGT
>CAMAGM010000171.1 GCA_945833995.1 uncultured Prevotella sp. | reverse complement strand
ACGAAAACAAAACCATGTGGGGTAACCGCGGTAACCGAGGTAACCCGTCAGCCCGACAAAAATTCCCCTCCCTCGCGAGGCGTGATTTTTTCCCTCCCGAGGCGGCAAAAACGCCGATAGTGGTTACCTCGGTTACCCGGGTTACCGCACATGTAGTTTTGTTTACACATTAATAGGTTATTTGTATGAGCCAAAGGACAGAAACGCACTGAATATAATTAAAAGTTTCACTTTTTTGAAAGTTTTTTGATTGTTTGTTCTTTATTCTCGAATAAAAGCCGTAACTTTGTGCCAAAACACAACTCTGTGTCATTTTTTAATTTTATCATGCTAAGGACAACGCATAAAATATACATATCCTCCTCCCAAAATATGGGATGCATTGAGGATGACAGCATCGACTTGGTCGTAACTTCCCCACCTTATCCTATGATAGAGATGTGGGATGGCATCATGGCATTACAAAATCCGAAGATAGGGGATGCGTTAACGAACAATCCATCCTCTGCCTTTGACATGATGCACCAGGAGCTCGACAATGTATGGAGAGAGTGTTATCGTCTGTTGAAGGATGGTGGCATTATGTGCATAAACATCGGGGATGCTACTCGTACCATCAACAAGGATTTTCAACTCTACAACAATCACACACGGATAGTAAACTCCTGCATCTCCCTTGGATTCACCAATTTACCCAACATCATCTGGCGCAAGCAGACCAATGCCCCGAACAAGTTTATGGGCAGTGGCATGCTTCCGTGTGGAGCTTATGTTACCCTTGAACACGAATGGATACTTGTATTCAGGAAAGGAGGCAAACGCGATTACAAACACGCTGATGACAAACTATTGAGGCGCGAGAGCTCTTTCTTTTGGGAGGAAAGGAACAAATGGTTCTCCGACCTGTGGGAAATAAAAGGTGCAAAGCAGCGAATAAGTAACTCTCAGACGCGTGAGCGCAATGCTTCCTACCCGCTTGAAATACCCTTTAGGTTGATAAACATGTATTCACAGCAAGGCGACACCGTGCTTGACCCTTTTCTTGGAATGGGTACGACAACCATTGCCTCCATCATGTCGCAACGCAACAGCATAGGGGTGGAGATTGACGCCAACCTACTACCCTCCATTTTGGAGAACATAGATGGCATGAGCACGAAGATGGCTAATGATGCCATTTATCAGCGCTATGTCAGTCATTTGGATTTCGTAAAAGAAAGGGAAAGCCTTGGGAAAGAGGTAAAATACTACAATGAGGCTCTTAAATGCAAAGTGATGACTTCTCAGGAAACAGACATGAACCTCCATTACTTGCAGTCAATAAGCAAGTGCCATAACGGTACAATTGGTTATGAGTGCCAATATTATGACGATGTTGCCGTTAGTGACTATGACGTCATCAGACCGAATACATTGTTTTCAAAGGTTGCAAGATGAGAACGAGACACATATTGGTACATGGTGACAGTAGGAGGATGTCGATGGTCAAAGACTCTTCCGTACACCTTATAGTCACGTCTCCTCCATACTGGCAGTTGAAGGATTATGGTGTGGAGAATCAGATAGGTTTCAACAACTCCTACGAGGAATACATCAACAATCTGAACGTCGTATGGAAGGAATGTGAAAGAGTGTTGACTCCTGGTTGCAGGCTTTGTGTGAACATAGGCGACCAGTTTGCCCGTGCCAAATACTATGGTCGGTATAAAGTTGTGCCTATCCATTCGGAGATCATACGCTTTTGCGAAACTATCGGGTTGGACTACATGGGCAGCATTATTTGGCAGAAGCAGACGAGCATGCATACCACAGGCGGACAGAAGGTTATGGGTAGCTATCCCTATCCCCGGGGTGGCATAGTAAAGATGGATTATGAGTTTATACTACTATTCAAGAAGCTTGGCAAACCTCAATCCGTTACTTACGACACTCGAAAAGAATCGGCACTGACACATGAAGAATGGCAAACCTTGTTCAGTTCCCACTGGAATATTCAAGGGGCAAGACAGGATGACCACATAGCTGTGTTTCCCGAGGAAATACCCAAACGGCTGATAAGGATGTTCTCCTTCGTTGGAGATACGGTTCTTGACCCATTCATGGGAAGTGGCACAACTGCATTGGCTGCATATCATCTTGACCGCAATTCCATTGGATATGAGCTAAACAAAAATTTCCGCCGTTATTATGAACAGAAGGTGACGGAAGGAAATGATGGTGATTTTGTATTTCTTGAAAACGAAACGGAACTTGACATAAGGTCATGCCTTTCTACCCTTCCATACCGATTTGTGGACAACAAGGCTTTGGTCAATATCGTTGATGTCAAGCAAGAGACTTACGGCTCAAAAATGGAAGACCGGAACGCCAATCTTGACATTGACGCAACCGTGCTTGTCAATCATGCCCGAGAAGAGACGCGGAAGCTGATGGTTGAAAAGGGTATATGCTATCTGCGGGCAGGAGAGAGTAAAGGGTCGCTTACTGTAACACCTGGTTTTGAAAGAATGGAGTATGTGGCATTGCACACCTCTGGAGAGCATTGCCAGTTATTTCGTTTGAAATCACGGGGAACATTCCAGATATGGACCCGTGAGACTCTTGTTGCCCACGGTTTTAATCCACGAAGTGCTGAATATTATATTGTCCTTCATTTTTACGGGAACAAACCTTTGATTTTAGAAAAGACTCCTAATCTGAATGAAAACAACAATACTTTCAGGGCAAAAATCAAATCAATCAACGAATTTAAAATAAAACAATAAATTATGGAAAAATGTTCAATGGACTTCGGCAAGAAAGAACATGTACTCAACTATGCTTGCCAGCTTTACCAATTGTCACGCCCGAATAAAGTAGGAGCGGTTATGGCACTTATCAGAGATTGCCAGCCATCCTCATTAGAGCAATGGAAAGATTGGTATTTTCAGAATGCTTACACTGCAACCAAGAATCCACAAAAGGCTACAAAAGTAACAATGGAAAGCTTGGTCGAATTAGGCGAACGGCTGTATGACAAGATACAGGAGTTTGTCATTCCTGAGTGGGAAGAGGCATTCCGACAACTGACTCTTCAAGATTGTATAGACTATGTATATAACGTGACAATCAATAGGACATACGATGGCTATGTTCGGGAGAAATCTGTGGTCAACGACAACTTGGCAAAGAGGTTCAAGGATGTCGTATTTGAGGAAAGCGACCCCGAATTGGATCATGCCGGAGACATTGATTACGTGGCAAAGGTAGGTAAGTACCAGTTCGGCATTCAAATAAAGCCTGTGACGGCAAGTGCAAATTTTGGAGGTTATTCATTGTCAGAACGCATGAAAGCCAGTTTTGAAGACTTTACTGAGAAATATGGTGGAAAGGTATTTATAGTGTTCAGCCAAAAAGAGATTATAGCAAACAAGGATGTTATCGTCGAAATAGAAAAGGAAATAGCACGCTTGAAGTCTATGCAATAAACTCATAGTTTTTGTCCCGGAATGTAGCATGATGCGAAAACCACAGGACAAACAGCGCTTGGTTTGGGCGGAACACCGGTCATCGTCACTGTTGGGGCCGCTGAACCAAGCGTATTTCATTCTATTTTCTATACTGCCAAAAGTTCCTCATTTACCAACTAAGACCGAATTTTGCTTTCATGCGGTTACCTCGGTTACCCGGGTTACCCCACATGTTTTTATTCTCTAAAAACCTGCTTGCGACAACAGAGGAAAAGAGAAATTCTGCTAAACCAACGCGGGGTCTGCAATAATTTGAATTTCGAGGCAACGCTCTATTTTGGAGAGTGTCTCGAGCGACAAGTTCTCTTGCCCTTTGAGCACTTTGGATATATATTGCTGGCTGCATCCCATCAGAGCCGAGAGTTGCTTTTGGGACATTTGCAATTCCTCCATCCTGTCGAGCATCATCATGGCAATCTGCTGCGAATAGCGAAGCCATGACTTGTTAGCCATACGCCATTCGGCATTCTCACGCCATTTTGAAGGTGTGGAAGGCTGGTGTTCCTTCAGTTTGGAAACAATTTCATTGGCAGTTCTCATAGTCACCTCCTTCAAAATTCATGTATTTTTATCTTTTTGGGCAAAGGTACAGTTTTTTTCTGAATCATACAACTTATAGGTTGATTATTTAGGGATTATTATACTTCGAATTGTTGATAATGTCAATAGTGCGCAGGTTTCGATGGTCGTAAAATGTCAATAGTGCGCAGGTTTAGCCCCCTCCGTCTCCCCCAAGGGGGAGTGAAGGCTGCGCACAGTGGAGGTGCCAACGAGGCTCTCCCCCTTGGGGGAGTTGGAGGGGGCTTCGGGGGAGCTGGAGGGGGCTTCGGCATAATCCGGGACACTCGCTGCTCGCCGTTGCGGACGACTATTGGCGGAATGGGAAAAAAGTAGTAACTTTGCAGCGTGAGAATTTTACTACTTATTGTTTCATCTTTTTAACCTTTTTACTATTATGAGCATCAAAGTGAAAGCTGTCGAGCGCAACGTGTCGTTCGACAAGTCGAAAGAGAAGTGGGCTTACGTAATGCAGGCCGAACTCTACAGCAAGCTCTCCCAGAGCAAGGTCGTGCAGGAGGCTGCCCTTCGCAGCGGCATCTCCAAGGGAAGCATCAACGCGGCGTGGGACGCCATCGGCGACGTGATTAAGGCATGGGCAACCGAGGGTCATTCCGTAGCCATTCCGGGTCTTGGCTCGATGCGCTTCGGACTGCGCGCCACCTCGGTGAGCGACGTGAACATGGTGGGCGCTGACCTCATCACCTCGCGCCGAGTGATTTTCACCCCAAACACCGACATCAAGGACGAGCTGGCACGCACCTCAATCAACATCACCTGCTACGACCGCAACGGTGAGGTGGTGAAGCGAGTGACGTCGAGCGACGACGGCAACGTGGAGGATCCCGAGAGCGGCTCTGACAGCGGCGGCTCTGGCACCGACAGCGGCGGCGGCGCTCCCGACGACGGCGGCGAGATGGGAGAGTGATAGTCGCTACGCGATAAAGCTTCGCTAAAGAGTGATAGTCGCTACGCG
>CAMAGM010000170.1 GCA_945833995.1 uncultured Prevotella sp. | reverse complement strand
ACAAAACGGGAGTTAAAATGAAAACGGTTTCGTATTGATTCATACTACTTTAAATGTTATTAAATGTTTATTTTGCAAAATGCGGTGCAAAGGTACTGCTTTTTTTTGAACGAACCAAATTTTTTTGTTACTTTTGCCAACAAATTAACTATTTATATGTGATTTATGAAGAAACAGACTGGAATTTTCCTACTTATTGTGGGAGTTTTGACACTTGTAGTGAGTTTTCTCGTTGAGTGGGCAGATACAAACAGCACGAGGTTTTTAGGCCTCGTGCTTGTCGTGTTAGGTGCTGTTGTGCACCTCTATTTTACGAAAAGAGAGAGTCGGTATTAATCTTCCTCTGGTGTGATGAGCTTGTAGCCCTTGCCATGGATGTTGATAATCTCGATCTGGTCGTCATCCTTAAGGTGCTTGCGCAGCTTGGTGATGTAAACGTCCATTGAGCGGGCATTGAAATAGTTGTCGTCAATCCAGATGGTCTTCAGGGCAAAGTCACGCTGCAGTATCTCGTTGGCATGACTGCAAAGCAGGGCGAGCAGCTCGTTCTCCTTTGTGGTGAGCTTGGTCTGCTTGTCGCCGATGGTGAGCAACTGCTTCTGAGTGTCGAAGGTGAAGCGTCCCAAGTGGTAGATTGAGCTCTCCTTGTTCTTCTTTCCACGCACACGGCGAAGGATTGCCTCAATACGGAATACGAGCTCTTCCATTGAGAACGGTTTCGTGATATAGTCGTCAGCTCCGATCTTGAATCCATCGAGGATATCTTCCTTCAGTGTCTTGGCTGTCAGGAAGATTATTGGAATCTCGGCATTTGCGGTGCGGATTTCCTGTGCCAGTGTGAAGCCATCTTTCTTTGGCATCATAACGTCCAGCACGCAGATGTCGAACTTTGTTTTCAGGAAAGCCTTGTAGCCGGCTTCTCCATCGGGACACAACTCGGCCTCATAGCCTTTGGCTGCAAGATACTCGCGCAGCAACATTCCCAGATTCTCGTCGTCTTCGCAAAGAAGGATTTTCAAACTGTCTTCCATAATTTCTGATTTTTTTATTGTTAATACTATTTTTTCTTGTTCACTCTTTCATTACTGGTAGCGAAATGGTGAAGGTGGTACCCTTGCCGTATTCGCTTTCTACATGAATCTCACCTTTGTGCAGATCCACTATTTTCTTCACGTAGGCAAGACCAAGCCCGAAACCTTTGGCGTCGTGGAGGTTGCCCGTGTGTACGCGGTAGAACTTCTCGAATATTTTCTTGAGGTTCTCCTTCTTTATTCCCATTCCCGTGTCGCGTACTGACAGCAGCAGACGGTTGTTCTCGTTCCACGTCCTGAGGTAGATGTCGAGTGGCTGGTCCTGCTTGCGGTACTTCACCGCATTGTCCATGAGGTTGAACACTACGTTTTGGAAGTGTGTCTCATCCACATATATGGCGGAATCCACAGCCTCAATTTCCGTATATACCTTGCCGCCTGTATGCTCTACGCGCAGTGAGAAGGAATGGGCTGCGTTCTCAACCATCTCGTTGAGGTCAAGCTGTTTCTTCTTGAACACTGCTTTCTTGCGGTCGAACATCGACATTTGCAGCACTTTCTCCACAAGGAACCGCAGTCGCTTTGACTCGTCGTTGATGACCCCGCCCAAATGCTGCATCATTGCCTCGCTCTTGTTCACGCTCTTGTCGTTGAGCATCTGTGCCGCAAGCGAGATGCTTGCTATTGGTGTCTTCAGCTCATGTGTCATGTTGTTGATGAAGTCGTTCTTTATCTCCGTGTATCTCTTCTGTCTGAAGATGATAACGATGGTGAAGATGAACGTCACGAGCAGTACGAGGGTGAACACCACCGACGGTATCATGAAACGAATGCTTGAGAAGATGTAGCTATTGATGTCGGGGAAATGTATCCTCACGACACCCATCTTCGACGAGGGGTCATTGCGGAAGAGCACCTGTGAATAGGTGTAAGGCAGGCCTTCCTCGGTGTAGTCGGGACAACGATAGACCTCTCTGCCGTCGGCTGTCGATACCGTTACGTGATATGGTATGTTGATGCCGTTGTTGAGCAGCTCTGCACGGATGTCCTGATCAAGGAGCTTGAAGTTTATGCGCTCCTTCAGTGGCTTCTCGCTGGCTTGGTAGAGAATGCTATAGACTACCTCGTCGAGCAGTGCCTTCTGATAGACGTAGCGGTTACGTACTATCTCTTGCAGGGATTTCGATGCCTCGCTGATGGTGTTCTTGTCAGAGCGAAGGATCATTCCCTTGGGAATTGTCGAAGGCTTTGTCGTGATGGTCTTCAACTGGAACGACGAATATATTGTCCCGTCCTTTCCTGCCACGGAGTATTGGTGGCTGTGCTGCACCACGTCGTTTACCTTTCCCGTGCGTGTCATCACCGAGTCTTGGCGGAAGGCACGGCGCTCGGTCTCGTTGACGTCCTTCTCAAGATAGCGTAACGTCTCGTTGACTTCGAGGTTTCTCGATGCCTGGTAGAGACTGCGGTTAACGGATTCGTCGAATTGTTCCTTCTTCATCTTTGCCATCTCCTCAATGTATGAGAGCTGGAGGTAGAGAAGAACAACGAACGACAGTCCCATGATTATTGCTATTGCCCAAATCGTTGATTTCTTCATGGTGGCAAAGTTAGGCTATTTTTTTGAAAGTTGTATGAGTTTTGTTAATGATTTCCGTTAAATTTATTATTGTTAACTGAAAATTTTGAATATAGTTGCAAATATGCAACTACGACAGCGATAATACCATAGCCAATAGCCACACCAAGGAGTGAAAAGCCTGGGATTGTCACAGAGGAATAGGGTAGGCTTGCAATAAATGTGAGAACAATGTTTAAAATGTATATGGAATTCTGAAGTAGCCAAGCTGCGGCAGTTCCAATAATGGGGATTGGAAATAAGAATAGGCAGGCGGCTGCAATGTATAGGATGATGCTTGTCGCTGGCAGTACAACAATATTGGTAAGGAGGAAATATACAGGTAGTCTGCCAAAATAGTAGGCAACGAGTGGTGCCGTTGCTATCTGGGCTGCGATGGGTATTGTTATAAGTCCCATGAAAGGTATGAGACGGGTTATTATAGGTCTCCTCGTTTGCATTATGGAGAGTTTGCGCGGCATGGGGGAGAAATATTTTGTGGCGAGCAGAATGCCTGCTACGGCTGTGACGGAAAGTTGGAAACTTGCGTCGAACAATACTTGTGGATTGAATGCCATCATGAATGTGGCAGCAGAGGCAAGGCTGTTTATGGGATTCTTGCCTCGTCCGGCTATGCGGGCAAAGCTGAAAATGGTGAGCATCAATGCCGAACGGACGACAGAGGATGGCATCCCTACAAGGACTACGTATGTCCAGGTGAGGCTCAATATAATGCCAGTGGCATACCAACGGCGGGAATAGTATCGGAAAAGTATGGAAAAAAGGAAGAACACAATAACGAGATGCGTACCGGATAGTGCGAGCACGTGTGCCGCACCCGATATGGAATAGGTGTCTTGAAGCGTTGGGGTGAGCATGGATTTGTCGCCAAGTGTCATGGCTGCTGCAATGGCAAGACTCTCTCCGGAGATTCCGAGCTCCCGATATGTGTCGAGCATTTTGTGGCGTAGTCTCAATGCCCCAAGGCGGGAACGTTGCAAGAATGAAAGAGAACTGAGCGAGACCGCCTTGCCGTGGAAATTGTTATTGCTTATATATGCCACAAATGAGATATTCCTCACTTTAAGATAGCGGGCATAGCTGAAATTGGAATTCTTGAAATCTTGTGGCTGTCTCAGGCGACAACTCAGCTCAAGTCCGTCTCCAACGGTTATGTTCGCTCGGTTGAGACAAGACTTGTCGAAAGCAAGCCGTACGTTGCGACCAGCATATTTTCCTGAAGTAATGATTGCGTCTGCCGTGAATGTCTTGTTGCTTTCCCTCAGCTCTGACATTATCACTACGTCGTATGTGGCAAAATGCTGTGGATAGTCAATCTTTTGGCTGTGCAGTTGCACAAGGGTAAGCATAATGCCACAGGCAAGGGTTGCCAATAGTGGTAGGATGAGAGTTGTCAACGGCATTAGCCGCAATGTGAATGGGGTAGGGTCGGCTTTTATGTTGGAGACAATGCATGACATGACGAGTATTAGGGTTGTGGCAATGCTTTCCCATGCCATTGTCGGAGACACGAAACTGTCTGCTAAGGCTATGCCTGCTGCAAAAGCGAGGCAAAGGGGAAGCATAGGGGTTTTCATACGTCATGCGTTATTAAATAAGTTGGGCAGACATTAGTGCCTGCCCAACTGCCCAGTTTTATAGAAACATATTCAAAGTGTCGATCAGTCTTCCTTGTCTTCTGCCTCATGCTCCTTGATGAGCTGCTGCTGAATGTCGTTCGGAACGAGCTCGTAGCTTGCGAACTTTGTAGTGAACGATGCACGGCCACCAGTGATGGAGCTGAGCGAGATGCTGTAGTTTGCAAGTTCCTTGAGAGGAATCTTAGCCTGCAGCTTCTGATAGCCCGCCTCGCTGTCCATACCCATGATGAGGGCACGGCGTCCCTGAAGGTCGCTCATCACGTCACCCATGAAGTCGGCTGGGACATAGACCTCAAGGTCGTAGATTGGCTCCAGAATCTTTGGACCTGCCTCCTTGAAGGCTGCGGCGAAGGCGTTGCGTGCTGCCAACATGAACGAGAGCTCGTTGGAGTCAACAGGGTGCATCTTACCGTCATAGACGATTACGCGGACATCGCGGGCATAGCTGCCTGTGAGTGGGCCACGCTCCATGCGTTCCATGATACCCTTGAGGATTGCAGGCATGAAACGGGTGTCGATAGCTCCACCAACAACAGAGTTGAGGAACACGAGCTTGCCGCCCCATTCGAGGTCAATTTCCTCACGGCTCTTGATGTTCATGCGGAACTCCTGACCACCAAACTTGAATACTGTTGGGTCTGGCATTCCGTCAGCATAAGGCTCGACGATGAGGTGAACCTCACCAAACTGTCCGGCACCACCAGACTGCTTCTTATGGCGATAGTCAGCGCGTGAGGACTTAGTGATAGTCTCGCGATAAGGAATCTTCGGCTCGTCAAACTTAATCTGAATCTTCTCGTTGTTCTCCAAACGCCATTTCAGTGTGCGGAGGTGGAACT
>CAMAGM010000169.1 GCA_945833995.1 uncultured Prevotella sp. | reverse complement strand
GCAGCACTGGGGGTGTGGGCGTCTCGCCCGCACCTCGCCTACGAGGTAATATTGATAAGAGGCATTCCCCCGGATGGTGCGCAAGGTGCGGGCGAGACGCCCACACCCCCAGCCGCCAGCGCTGGATATTCAACCACATTAAAGGGTGGGAAAGTTCAGTAAATAAAAAGGAAGATATCGCTTGGATATTTGCATATTTGAAATTATTGCTATACCTTTGCAGGGTGGAAATTAACACAAGGCTCTCGAATTCGTCTCGAAGGCATCACGAGACCATACCGAAGGAAGAAGGAGAGGCCGAAATAGTTAGAGCAAATGTTAACGATTAACATAACAATGTATCTTTACAACATAAAAAACTTGGAGATGAAGGAAACATACGCATTGCATTGCAACAATATCACTCTCGTTGACGATGTTGCAATACGCCATACAGAAGAGAACGACATACCGATGGTGATTGAGATTTTCGCCAAGGCAAGGAAATTTATGTCTGAGACAGGCAACCCTCACCAATGGGCGGAGAGCTATCCGAGTGAGGAACTGTTAAAGAAGGACATTGCAAGCGGCGACAGCTATGTTTGCATGAGGAACGAAAGGATTGTTGCCACATTCGTGCTTAGAGGGGGAATAGACCCGACATATAACGTGATCTATGGTGGAGCGTGGCTAAACGAGGAGCCATACGCCACCATTCATCGCATTGCAAGCAATGGTGAGGCAAAGGGAATACTGCATATTGCCATGAGGTTTGCCCAGACCTCGTATAACAACATCCGGATAGACACTCACCGTGACAACACCGTGATGCAGAAAGCCATTGCCAAGGAAGGGTTCAAATACTGCGGCATAATTCATTGTTGGAACGGTGAGGAAAGGCTGGCTTTTCAGTTTACTAAAGCAATAGGTCAGGTCAAGTCCGTTAAAGAACTGTAAAAGCTGAAAGTTTTGCCTTATTATTGACGATTATTCAAGGGGAAATTGGTATCTTTGTGGCATAAAAACTTGGAAAAGTTACAAAAGCAGGGGCAAAACACCTTGGAAAAGTTACACAACCTACACGTCGTGAACCGCATTACATATCTGCCGATATACATGCTGATGTTTATTTCCAAGATAAAATCGCCTAAGTCGCTGATAAACAAGATAGACATTGAAGGACTGGCGTGAAGATTGAAGGTTGAAGGTTGAAGATAAAAGATTGAAGATGAAACGGACAATATTGCTTTCTGTTATTGCGCTCAACTGCATAGTTGCCGCGGCTGTGACTTTCCGATATAAGGGGAAAAGTCTGAAAACAAGTGAGAGATGCCTTTTGGTGGATGAGAATGGCGGAGGAGACAAGTTTGTGTTCAAGACCGTGCAGGAGGCACTGCTACAGGCGGAGAAGGTGAGTGGGAAAGACCGAAAAACGACCTTTATCTACATCAAGCCTTCAGTGTATTGGCTCGACAATCCCGACGACCCAGAAATACGCCGACCAAAAGCTGGCGAGACAACGCCATTTGCCGTAGAGGTGACAATGAGCAAGGTGAGGCTCATTGGACTCAGCGACAATGCGGAGGACGTCGTGTTGGCATGCAACAGGGGTCAGACTCAGGGAGCTGACGGAAACTTCACCATGCTACACATAACAGGCAGCGACATTGGTGCGGAGAACATCACCTTCGGCAACTACTGCAACGTGGACCTCGTTTATAAACGCGACACTACGAGGAACAGGGCAAAGAGGAAAGATGCCATAGTGCAGGCACAGATTGCCATTTGCCAAGGCGAGAACTACAGGCTGAAGAACTGCCGTTTCATATCACGGCTAAACCTCTGCCCATTTGTTGGGGCAAGGGACACAAGGTTTGACTACTGCTATTTCGAATGTACAGACGATGCCCTGTGTGGCACAGGCATCTACAACCACTGCCGCCTGACACTCTACAGCGGAAAGCCTTTCTACACAACCGACGCTGAGGGCGGAGTGCTGTTCAACGACTGCGACCTTCACAGCAAGACACAAGGGACACAATACCTGACGAAAGTGAGCGGGCCTGTGGAAATGACCAACTGCCGATGGACGAGCGACGACCCAAACCTAAGGATAGAATGGTGCAAACGCCCCGACCCTCGCCACCGTTGCGTGATGAGTGGCTGCACGCTTAACGGCAAGCCACTCGACGTGCCAACACCGACAGAGCCTCTGCCCCTCATTTTGCCACCCTTTGCACTGCAAGCACAAGGAGACATAGTGCCAGGAGGCTGGACTCTCGACTGCCATAAGCCATTGGACACTGCTGAATACAACTGGACTGCCGACAACACACGCCCTGCATGGGGATTTGCCGAAGGCGTGGATGGAGCTGAGGGCTCGTGGGGACTGGTTCAGACACAGCGTGGAGCACGCATGATGTTCACTCCCGCCGACGAGAGCATGGCGGTGAGCAAGCAGAAGTGCGTTGTGGAATTGGACCCATGCAAGAGCGCCGGTCAAGGTTTCGGGTCAGCCACAGGACAGTATCTCGACATCTGCATAAAATTCGACACCCGAACGCTGACTGGCTATGGGCTGCGCCTCATGCGCACTCCCGACTACGATCGAGCCGTGGTGGCACTGCTCGTGGAGTATAATAACGGTAAAGTGGCACAACTTACTGAGCCTCTACGCTGCGACCTATTCAAGAGAGGTTGCCGCGTGGAGCTGAATGCCGACGGAGAGCGGCTGACAGCAAAGATAGCGAACGAAAGCATAGCCGATACCCCACAGCTTATCAGTGCCACTATGCCCCACCCCAATGCCTTCGGCGGTTTCCATCTGCAACACACTGGCAGCATTGGTCCATCGGCAACGGTGATTAGGAGCATCAGGCTGCAATGAGGCTGCAAAACAATGGAGCCTGAGGGCAGTGGCTATCGGCTGCCCAACCTCACCATGGTGTCCTTCGCCCATTGGATTTCCAAGCCGAAGGAGTCATACTGTTGTGCTGGTGCGGCAGACCGCAGCGAAGTCAGCTGAGAAACATATTGCTGCAAGAGATTGACTGCATTGGAATAGGCTTTGGCTGACACGGCGGAAAGAATCTCGGTTTTCAGCGCCATTGGGTCCTGTGGGTCAATCTGCCTTGCCAGGGAAATGAGTTTTGCCACTTCCGCCCTATCCTTGTCAGAGGGGTTCATGGCGAGTAGGCTGTTTGCCTTCAGCAGATAGTCGGTAGCCACAGCCATTCCGTTCGCCATGTTCCTGTTGGCAAGGGCAATTGCCTCCAAATATTTTCCCTCAGCATATTTGCGCATCGCGACACTCGAAACGGCAGAGGCAACATGCCTCACGAAGGTGTCGTCGGAGCCTTTCTGCCCAACAAGCTCAAGCAACTGCGTTGCAACTTTCTCAGCCTCCTCGTCCTGCTTTTTGGCATATTTCATGCCTCCATGCTCAACCACCATGCTTGCAATGTCTGACGAGAGCTGAGCCATGGGGTAAGTGAGAGTGCCAGGAAGGAACCAACTCTCCTTCATGGTGAGGCTCAAGTCTATCGCATCAACCACGCCTGTGAAGAGCGATGCCCAAAACTCGGCACGGGTTTTCCTTGCCACAGCCGCATTGACATTGCTCACCGCATGGTCGAGGACATAGTGGGCAATCTCACGGCTCAGCACAGTCTCCAAGTCCCTCTCACATTGCAACTTAGCCAGCAAGCCCGTATAGAGTACGAGGGTGCCATCGGAATACATGAACGAGCTCTCGTCGGGTGAGTCAACCACAAAGAGGTTGAGCGTTCCCGGACGACCGTCCACAAGCGTGGATGGCGCCAACTTATACATCAGTCCACGGATGTAGTTGAGCAGACAGGCATCAGTCATCTCAAGTCCGCGCGACCTTATGTTGCTGATGAAATCCACCGCGTCGCTGTGCAGCTCGTCCCTCAGTTCCAACTGCATTCCGCGCGACTTTAGCCTTGGCATAGTGTTGTTTACCTGCGTAAAAGTCCAAAACTCGTCGGTGGTTTTCGGATTTGCCACAATATCGACATCGCCAACAGTATATCTCTTGTCGCCAACATATACAAAATAATGTTGCTTGTCGTTGTCGGAGCTTGTGCGTTCAAGCTTAGTTATCCTTGTCCTCTTCACGTCGGTCCAAGCCTCTTTCTTAGTCTTTATCTTAGCCTCAACATTTAGGTTATAGGTTTGCGACATTGCTCCCAATGCCACGAACATGAAAACTACCGAAAATATAATTTTTCTCATAAACTTTACTATTTTATTTGCAATTTGCGCAAAGGTACATACGAATCACTTTTGCCGCAACCATCGGCAATATTGTTTAACACATTTAACCTAAGTTTAGACGAATATGTTGCCATTAGAGGCGAGGGGTATAGTTTTAGCTCCCATATTGTCGTTAATTGCACATTGGTGGGAGCGAATAAATGATATTAGACAAGAAAAACAATAATAATAGGAGAAAAATGCGTTTTTTTCTTGGAATGTCACCGATATTTCGTATCTTTGCGGACAAATACGACAAATATTAAAAATATAACGTTATATTCATCACAAATGGCTGATAAGAAACAGATAAAAACCGCATTGGTATCGGTTTTCCACAAAGATGGTTTGGACGAGCTGCTGAAGAAGCTCAACGAAGAGGGCGTGAAGTTCCTGTCAACGGGTGGCACGCAGAAGTTCATTGAATCATTGGGCTACGAGTGCCAGAAGGTTGAGGACGTGACGACCTATCCCTCAATCCTCGGCGGCCGCGTGAAGACGCTTCACCCAAAAGTGTTCGGAGGAATATTGGGACGCCGCGAGAACGAGGGCGACCAGGAGCAGATGAGGCAGTATGAGATTCCGGAGATTGACCTCGTGATAGTTGACCTCTACCCATTCGAGGACACCGTGGCAAGCGGAGCTTCGGAAGCTGACATCATTGAGAAGATCGACATTGGCGGCATCTCGCTCATACGTGCGGGAGCAAAGAACTTCAACGACGTGGTGATAGTGCCAAGCAAGGCAGAGTACAGCGTGCTCCTCGACATTCTGAAGGAGCAGGGAGCAGAGACCACCCTTGCCCAGCGCAAGATGTTCGCCTCACGCGCCTTTGGCGTGAGCAGCCACTACGATACGGCTATACACGGTTGGTTCTTAGGTAATTAAGAATTAAAAATTAAGAATTAAGAATTGCTGCGCGAACCGAGAGCAGAGCCAAGCTCGCTTGAGCTATGCCGAGGT
>CAMAGM010000168.1 GCA_945833995.1 uncultured Prevotella sp. | reverse complement strand
CCTGATATAACGTCTTTGAATGTTTCCATCTTTATCTGTCTATTTCTGTAAATCGATTAAAAGTCCTTCCGTCTCTCGTCACTTTCTCGAAAAACATCTTTTCTAGACGAACCCAGTAGGCCATCTCTCCGTATCAAACTTCCTACTTTCCGATGCAGAAATGGCTGAAGATGTTTGACAGGACTTCGTTGGAGGTGATGATGCCGCGACCTGTTATCTCAGCCATGGAGTCAAGACATTGGCGAAGGTCCTCGCTTAGGAGGTCGCCACTTATGCCAAGGTCGATGCCCTGAATGGTGCGCGACATACTCTCGTGGCTTCTCTGCAATGCCTCATAATGGCGGGTAGAGGTGACTACAACATCGTTGTCGGTGATGGAAGGGATGTTGGCGGCTTCGTAGATAATGTCACGCAAGTGGTCAACATTCTCTCCACTGCGGGCAGAGATGCCTACTACACTTTCTGTAGTCAATACAGACTTTAGACTTGGGACAAGGTCAGTCTTGTCGGTCTTGTTGTTCACTACTATGAGCTGTCGGTTGCGGCAGCGTTGCATCATCGAAGTAATCTCCCCTGCCTCAGGCATCTCATCGACAACCCACAATACGATTGATGCCTCGTCGAGCTTACGATAGGTTAGACCGATGCCTATCTGCTCTATCTCGTCGGTGGTGTCGCGCAATCCTGCAGTGTCGATGAAACGGAAAGTAACGCCACGGATGTCGATGGCATCCTCTATAACGTCGCGCGTGGTGCCGTGGACATCGCTCACTATAGCTCTCTGCTCGCCAAGCAAACAGTTGAGCAAGGTGCTCTTGCCGACATTCGTCTTGCCAACAATGGCAACGGGAATGCCTTTCTTCATTGCCTGACCAGAGGCGAAGGAGGCAATCATACGGAGTAGGTGGTTGTCAATCTCCACGGCAAGTTGTCGCAGTTGGCTTCGGTCGGCGAACTCCAGTTCCTCGTGGTCGCTGAAATCAAGCTCAAGTTCCAAGAGGGAAGTCATCTTTAGAAGTTGGTCGCGAAGAATGGAAAGGGAGTTGGTGATGTTGCCCCGAAGCTGTCCCAAGGCTATGCGGTGCGTAGCCTCGTTGGTGGAGGCAATGAGGTCAGCAACGGCTTCTGCCTGACTAAGGTCGAGCTTGCCATTGGCGAAAGCCCTCCTGGTGAACTCGCCTGCCTGTGCCTGCCTACAGCCCGCATCGAGAAGCAGACGGACTACGCGGGCGAGAATGTAGCGTGAGCCATGGCACGAAATCTCCGTGGAGTCCTCGCCCGTGTAAGAGTGAGGACTGCGAAAAACACTCACAAGCACCTCGTCAACCACCTGTCCATTGGCATCAACGATATTGCCATAATGGACAGTGCAGGCAGAGGCATCAAGAAGATTGCGGCTGAAGATGCTGTCGGTCAGCCGTATGGAGTCGCGTCCCGACACCCTTATCACGCCAATGGCACCACCTGCAGCCGTGGCTATGGCACAGATGGTGTCGCTGTTGCCAATATCTATCATGGGGTTATATCCTGTCAAGCACCATCTTAATAAGGTCGTCGATGGTGTTGTTGTAAGTCAGTTCTACTTTCTTGGCACGCCTGTTGGCAAGCACCATGCAGCATGTCATGGCCCGGTGTCCCATCAGTCGGGAGAGACCTGCGAGGGCGCTGCTCTCCATCTCGAAGTTGGTGATGTGAAGTCCGTCGTACTCAAACGACTCTATCTTCTCGTTGAGATAGGGGTCGGCAAGCGGCAGACGGAGCTCACGTCCCTGTGGGCCATAGAATCCGCCACAGGCAATGGTGATGCCACGCACCATGTCGTCCTTTGCCACACGGTTGAGCAACTCGGCATCGTTATCCACGACGTAAGGCGCACAAAGCTGCGGATTCCAATCCACATGAGCCTTGAAGGCTTCCTCAAGACCGAGGTCGCACACCTCGTTGCGGCGGGCATAGAAATTGAGAAGTCCGTCAAAGCCAATGCTCTTCTGCGAGGCAATGAAAGTGCCTGAGGGCGTGGAGGGCTGCAAGCCTCCGCATGTACCAATGCGCACCAAAGTGAGCTGGCGGAACTGGTCCTTCTCCTCACGCGTTGAGAAGTCGATGTTGGCAAGTGCGTCGAGCTCGTTCACGACAATGTCGATATTGTCGCAACCGATGCCTGTTGACTGTACGGAAAGACGCTTGCCTCGGTATGTTCCCGTAATTGTGTGGAACTCACGGTTGGAAACCTCACACTCGACGGTGTCGAAATGCGACGCAACAAGTCTCACACGCCCTGGGTCGCCAACGAGGATTACCTTGTCGGCAAGATGTTCGGGACGCAGATGGAGATGGAACGCACTTCCATCAGCATTGATTATCAGTTCGCTCTCAGCGAAGAATTTCTTGGTTTTCTGCATTTCTTATCTCCTTTTCCAATTGTTTGACTTTCAGTTCCATTGCCTCGATGCGCTGCTCGTCGGCAAGTATCTCCGACATCAGCGAGGCACGCTCGGAGTCGTTTGCCTTTGGATAATAGCCCCGCGACCTCTCAAGTCCAACACGCAACTGCTCAAGCTCATGCCGTGCAGTACACAACTTGCCATAGCGGGCAATATTGCCATCGGCACGGAACTGTTGCGGACTTGTGTATATCGTGTTGTCGTTGATGACGAAAGCCATGTCAGAAACCTTGCTGTCGTTGCCTGACGACTGACGCGCTACCATCTCAGCCAAGCGCCTCAATGCAGCCTTACGCTCACTGCCGTTGCCCCAAGTCTCTGCAATGGAACGCAGCTGCGATAGGCTTCTCAGGCGTTCCTCTTCCATATCCTCGGAATAGCTCTCCCGGGTCTCTGTAGGCACGAAGGTGTAGATGCACACCTTACCTTCTGGCTGGCGGCGGTCGGTGGCAAACCAACCGATGTTGTCATACTCGTCAACAACATAGAAATAATCGTTAGCCTCGGAGCAGAACGGCATACCGATATTCTCAGGCTTATAGAAACTGTTGTCCTCGGCATTGAAACGCGTCACATAGATGTCGTAGCCCCCTATGCCATCGCCTCCCTCGGCAGCAAAATAGAGCGTGGTGCCATCAGCCATCATGAAAGGGAAATCCACATTGCCAAGCTCAAGCTCGCCACCAAAGGTCAGCGCCTGTGGCTCAGTCCAAACGCCGTCGAGCTTGTCGCTATGCAAAAGGCGCTTAGTGCCATTGGCGTCAGCAGCAGAGAAGATGCATCGGTCGCCAAGCTCAGTAACGTAAGCCACACCATCGAAAGAGTTGCCAACAATCTGCCTTGCCTCAGACAACGTGCCTGCCTCTGCCGGCAGTTTAAGGGCAGCCAACATGGCGTCCTTGTCAACCACCACACTATCAACAAAAACCACCTTCTGAGTGGCAAGTTCCATCTCAGCCATGCGCGCAATATGCTCCTTCTCCTCCTCGGTGAGCACCGCCTTCTGTGGCTTTTTCCTCTTCGACTGCGCATCGGCATTAAGCGGGCTGAAGACCATGGCAGCCACAAGTGCGACAGCCATGACTATATGTCTATTCCTCATAGCTATTTGTTCAAAACAGTTTTTCAGATTAATACTAACACTGCAAAGATAGTAAATCTATATGGAAGTGCAAAATAAAATAAGCATTTTTTAGTATTTTTCGTCCAAAAGACTTTACCAAACAATAATTGCTATTGTTCGCACACGTACATTATTAATATAAACAAACCTCACAAAATGTTATTAAAACTGCATGAAATGACAATTTATTGCATTTTTTTTTGGTAATTACAGATTAATGCGTTACCTTTGCAGAAAGAACTAAAAACAGACACCGAATGAGACAACTGAAGATAATAAAGTCAATTACAAACCGTGAAAGCCAAGCCCTTGAGAAATATCTGCAGGAGATAGGACGAGAGGAACTGCTAACGGTTGACGAGGAAGTGGAGTTGGCACAACGCATACACAAAGGCGACAAGCGCGCCCTTGAGCGGCTGACGCGTGCCAATCTACGGTTTGTCGTGTCTGTTGCGAAGCAATATCAGAACCAAGGTCTCTCACTGCCCGACCTCATCAACGAGGGCAACCTTGGACTGATCAGAGCCGCTGAGAAATTTGACGAGACGCGAGGCTTCAAATTCATCAGCTATGCCGTGTGGTGGATACGCCAAAGCATCCTTCAGGCACTTGCCGAACAAAGCCGCATAGTGCGACTTCCGCTAAACCAATCTGGCTCACTGTCGAAGATTGCCAAGATGCAGCAGAAGTTCGAGCAACTCAACGAGCGCCGTCCCTCCATAGAGGAGATTGCCGCAGGCACCGACTTGCCTGAGGAGAAGGTGGAAGACGCCATGAAGTCAAACACAAAACACATCTCCGTAGATGCCCCATTCAATGAGGCAGACGAAAGCAACTCACTCCTCGACGTGCTTGAGGACACCAGTACACCAACAGCCGACAACGAGCTGGTCACGGAGTCGCTGAGGGCAGAGATAACCAAAGCCCTGAGCGTGCTGAAACCACGCGAGCGCGAGATTGTCGAGGCATCGTTCGGTATAGGCTGCACTGAAAAGACCCTTGAGGAAATAGGGTCGAAATACGGACTCTCACGCGAGCGTGTGCGCCAGATAAAGGAGAAAGCCATCCGACGCCTGCGCACCACCACCAACAGCGAGCTGCTCAAGTCTTTCCTTGGATAAGTAAAACAAAAAAAGAAAAACAATAGAAAAAACACAATGAAGAAAATCGCAAGCGCAGTCCTCTTACTGCTAATGTCATTCGGCTTTGCCACCAATGCCACCGCAAAAGTGAAGGTGGCAGAAAAACTGTATATCTTCGGCTTCTCCGCCTCGTTTAAGAATTCCATGGTCTATCTCACCAACCTTCAGGAACTCGACTCCGCATGGATTGACTCCAAGACGAAATTCCTATGCGGACGTGACCAATACAGCGCACAGCTCAAGGACTATCTTGCAGCCACCATCAACGACCCGCACCGCACCTGCGTGGTAATGTTCTCCACAAAGAAAAGCGATGCCGAGAAAAAATACATGAAACTCAAGCGCACATACACAGTAAAGGCAAAGGCTAAAGACGGCTACGAGGTGAACTACATCGATGCCAAGGACTTCCAATTCACTGCCGTAGATATGGCCCCATACTTGGAAGAACTAAACGCCGAGAAGCCCAAGCCAGAGAAGAAGAAGAAGAAACAGAAAAATGACAAGTGACAAATGACAAGTGACAAATGACAAGTGACAAATGACAAGTGA
>CAMAGM010000167.1 GCA_945833995.1 uncultured Prevotella sp. | reverse complement strand
TGTGGGCGTCCCGCCCGCACCTTGCGCACTACCCACCGAAATACCGCTTTTAATAATAGCTCCTGACTTCGTCATTGCGTCACCCTAAACGCCTAAATGGTCGAATAGTGGCTTGATAGACTGCTGTTCGGGGGTAAGCATCATCGTTTTCTCGATAATCATGCCGTTCATTGGTAGCCTAAGTATGATTGTCGTGATAGTCTTAGCTATTTGTATCACAGTGTCCACACTCATATTTAGTTGTAGTAAGGTTTTTGTCCTTTCCAACTCCTTGTAAACCTTATAGGCGACAAAGCAAAGGCATATATGTGCCTCTATGCGTCTCTCTGTAAAATGAAAGATCGGTCTTGTCTCAATTGTGCCTTTTGATATACAGAAAGCCCCTTCCACAACCCATAGTCCCCTGTATTGTGCAATGACCTATTCTGCAGGAAGCTGGGTGTTGGTCACGTACCCTTTCATTTTCTCGTTTCTGCAATAGTTGTCCCATGGTGGCGGGCAAGGTTGTCCCAGATTTCAATCGGCAAACCTACATTTTCTTCCATTTTTCTTGGTGATTAAAAAATAAGTTCTTATCTTTGCATGAAATTTTTATGTAGGGCTAAATAAGTCTAAGAAAAAATGGAAAAGAACGACAAAGTCAAATCAGTTTTCTTAAAGCTGATTGAGGATAAAAAGGCGATAAGTGAGTGTATTCGCAATGGAGGTGACATTTTTGAAGTTGCAAAAGAACGTGGAATACAACTCGCAACTCCCGTATAGTGTAGTCAAGTCAGATGATTTTGACTATAGATTCACTACAAAGAACGGTATAATATATCGTGCTTATTTTATTAATGTCTCTTATCTGCACCCTTCTTTTGTTGAGGCCTATTCTTTCAACATAGAACCAGAAGGAGATATTTCTTCTACCCGTCATCCGATTGACGTTAGGATAGGTAGAACGATAGCTCATATACTTAATGAGTTTTTTGAAAAGAATGAAAATTCAATGTTGATGGCTTGCGACAATACTGACGGTAGGGAGGGGAAGCGCAGGATTTTGTTCGACAGATGGTATGACATTTATAGCAATAACAAACTCATAAAGCTGGATGCTTCTATGGAAAACGAATCCTATCGTCTTTATGTGTCAATGTACATAAATAAAAACAATCCAAAGAAAAATCAGATTATTGATGCTTTCAACTCCCTCGTGAAAACGGATTTGTATGAGTTGGGATTATAGTTCTTCCCATCTGAACTTAGTATTCCCCATCCCATAAAAATAAGCTTCCCATTTAGACGATGTTTTTGTTAAAAAAACCTTAATGTCGGGAGTACCGTAAAATTCAGTATTCTGTAATTCTTCTGCATCCATTCCCGCACGGGTTTGCATACCCTTAATGTTTGCTTTGATTTTAAATGCGTGGAACCTGACATCAGCCTGTCCCACTACAGGAGGTTCTGGAATACCTTAACCGTTGAACAGGCAACGCAGAACCCACGCAGTTGAGCTTATATAATCATCTATAGCACAATACTACGCCAAGTAGGGGCTTTACTTTATGTAAGTCCGTACACGAGGCGGAAATGAACTTTAATCTTTTAATCCTTTAATTTTCTTTTTGGTATTATTGTTCTTTAACTATGGATTAGCGTGTATTATCGGATATTATTCGTAACTTCGCCGCATAAACCAAATAAAGCATCAATTATGAACAAGAAAAAAGTATGTATCGCGGCATTGCTGATCGCTACGGCTTGCATTACTGGTTGCAAGACGGGACAGAAAGAGTCGGCAAAGGCTGGGCAGGAAATGGAGAGCAGCATCGCTGAGGCGGAAGATCTGGCTACAGACAGCATCGTATTCAGTGAGAACGGAAAAGGCTACAGCTGCAACATGAAAATCGACTTCCCACAAGGCAACGGAAAAATCGACGAGGGAATAAAGGATTTCCTCATTTCAGCACTGGGCGACTTTGCCGCATGCGACAATCCCGACAAGCCTAAGGCTGAGTACAAAGGTGACAAGAACGACGGAAAGGCTCTGCTTGACTTCTATGGGAAGCAACGCAGCAAGGACATGGGTGAGGAATACAAGAACCTGTTAGAGTTTGACAACAGGGAAGAGGAGCCCTCTCCTTTCTCTTTCGACGGCAGTATAAGAATGAAGGAGGAGTCGGCGAAATACGTTACCTACGGCATCGAGTCCTACGTCTATCTCGGTGGTGCACACGGCTCGTCGTTCTTACGAGAGGTGAACATAATAAGGGAGACGGGCAAGGTGCTGGCAACAAGTGTTGACACTACAAAGACGAAGGAGATGCAACCAATACTCAGAAAAGGCGTCATTGAATACTTCAAGGAGTGTGGTGAGGACATAAGCGATGACAAGGTCAACGACATGCTGTTTATCAACGACAACACGATACCTCTACCAGCCATCACGCCATCGCTTTCAAAGAATGGTTTGAAATTCATCTACCAACAATATGAAATCGGACCTTACGCCTTAGGCATGGTGAGCTTCACTGTTCCTTATGACAAAATCAAAACATTCATGACTGAGGAAGCCCTCAAACTAATTGAGTAAGGCGAAGCATACAGATAAACTCAAACGGTGCGTAAACCCAAAAAGGTTACGCACCGTTTGTTTATCTAATACTAAAGTGAATATTTTAGCTAAAGCTATCAATCAACTCGTCAACTTGTCAACTCGTCAACTATTTACTTTATCTCCATAACCTGCTTTGCCACTGCATTCTCAGGGTCAATCTCCAGCAGTTTTGTGGCACATTCCTTGGCCTTAGCCATATCGTTGGCAACGCGGGCATAGTAGGAAATGAGATAGAGGTAGCTCTCCTTCAGACGGCTCTTGTCTGAGTTGTTGAGCTCAGTGCGAGAGCTATAAAGCTCGATAAGCTTCTCGTAGTATGGCTTTGCGAGAGCTTCCTTCTGCTCGTCGTCCATAGCGTTGTTGACGCGGGCACGCCAGAATGTGGCATACTCAGCAGCGTCGGCATACTTCTCACCAAGCTGGGCATAGAGCTCGTCAGCCTTCTTCAAAGATGCCTTCTGAGCGTCGCCAGTCTCGTTGTTGGACTTATAGAAATAGAGCTGTGGCAGACCTGCATAGTCAGTAGCAGTAGGAGTAGAGTATGTTGCAAGATACTCCTCATAGTACTTGATTGCCTCGTCGTACTTGTCCTGAGAAGCGAGAGCGTCAGACAAAGTCTTGATCACACCAGCCTTCTTGTCCTTAGAGTCGAACTCCTGGTCGAGAGCCTTCTTGAACATATCGATAGCCTCGTCATACTTCTTTGCGCCATTGAGTGCGTTTCCGTAGTATGTATAGTCGAAATAAGAGAACTTGGCGCTGTCAGACTTGTTGAACAGGGCATCAGCATAGAGCAGAGCCTGATCGTAGTTCTTAAGGTCGGTGCTGTTGAAGAAAGCAAGACGGTTGAAAGCTGCGTCGCGTGGCTTCTTCTTCAGACCGTACTGTGCAACCTCAAGACTCTCAGCGTTCTTCTGCTTGAAATAGAGTGCCATGGCATACTCGGTGATGTCGCGCTCCTCCATCTTTGAGATGTCAGCCTTCTTGTATGCAGTGATAGCCTTGTCAAACTCATTCGACATGTAGTAGATGCGACCGGCAAGGGCATCTACAGCCACGTCAGGACGCTGCTTGCGCAGTTCCTCAAGCTTCATAACAGCCACTGTTGGGCTCACCTTGCGATAGACATTTGCATACTTATAGTATGGCTCTGGGTTCTTTGGGTCGAAGCTGATAGCCTGCTGATACTGCTGTGCTGCCGTACCACCATCCTCACCCATTGCCGAGATGTCGCCAAGGAGGACGTATGCCTGAGCGCACTTATACTTCGCTGCCTTGTTGGCAAAGTCAGCATAGACGCGAGCCCTCGCTGTGTCTTTTGCCTCAAAATAGGCGCGGGCAATACCAACAAGAACCTCAGGATTTTTCTTGTTCTTCTTGTAAACATCCTTCACTTGAGCATCTGCATCAGCGGCATTGCTCTTAATAACCTTTGCTATAGACTCCACAACAGCCTTGTTGTCTTGCTGGGCCATAGCTGGAACGCTGAGTCCTAACATCAGCGCGCCTGCAAGTACATATTTCATCTGTTTCATGATCAATTGTAATTTTTTTAATTAATATTATGTCGTATGACGAGATTCTTGTTTTATCACTTGTTGCTCACGTTCACCTCACGGATGTTGAGTTCTCCCCTTGTGGGAAGCAAACCAGCCTTGAAGAAAATGAGCTGACCCTTTGGCGACTGCAGGAATGAGGAGAAACCCCATGGCAGACCATTGCGAGGGTCGTTGAGCAGTGCGTAGATAGTGCGCACCAATGGATAGTTTCCATTAAATATATAGTATTGGTACGGTTTCCAGCTGTTCATGGCAGTAGCCTTGTCGAGTCGGCTTACCGATACCACACGGATATTCTTGTTGAATGTGACGTTGGTCGTGTCCCTCTTGTCGTTGAGCCAGTTGGAACCGATTACGCCAAGCGCGTTCTCATGACGCGACACATAGTTCACCACCTCCTCGCTCTTCTTCACAGCCGTGATATTGGGGCTGTTGATAGGCTTACCGCCAAGAATGGAGTCGGCACAATAGTGAACGGTGCTTGACTTTGCATTGTCGAAAACGACATCAAATTCGCCCAGTTTAGATGTAGGGAAGATATCTTTCCAGCCCTTTGCCTCTCCACTGAGGATGCGCTTTATGTCCTTTACGGACAGGCATGTGTCAGGATTGGCGTTGTTGACAATCAGTGCAAGACCATCGTATGCCAAAGGAATAGCCCTGGGCATGAACTTGCGATCCTGGAGGTTCTTCTTCTCCTTTGGTGTGAAGCTTCGGGTAGTGATGGCGAGCCACACCTTCTCGGTCATCAGCATGTTTACGGCATCAAGCTCATTGGTATAGATAGGCTTGAGTTTCGCCTCGGGGTACATGCTCTCGAAAATATCCCTTTGTTCTTCGATGATAGGACTGAAACTATCATCGCAAGTGAATGAGATCACTCCCTTTGAATAAGTATCAGTCCTACCACTTTTAGGTTTGCTGCTGCATGACAGCAACAAACCTAAAATGAGAGTCAGTCCAACTAATATGTTGAAGCTGTTTTTTGTCATATTACTGTAATTAAATTATTACTGCAATCTGAAGGTTACTGGCAATGTGAACTTCACACGCACTGGACCACCATTCTGCATACCTGGGTTCCAGTGAGGCATGCTCTTTGTCACACGTACG
>CAMAGM010000166.1 GCA_945833995.1 uncultured Prevotella sp. | reverse complement strand
GAAATTTTGTTTGCCCACATTGCTTATATATGTCATATTTTTTGTAATTTTGCAACGCAATTAACCATATTTTTATATGCAAGATATCAGAAACATAGCTATCATAGCACACGTGGACCACGGCAAGACTACTCTGGTAGATAAGATGATGCTGGCGGGCAATCTCTTCCGCAACGGTCAGGATAACGCAAATCTCGTTTTGGACAACAACGAACTCGAACGCGAGCGAGGCATCACGATTCTCTCGAAAAACGTCTCCATCAACTGGAAAGGCACAAAGATAAACATCATCGACACTCCGGGACACTCCGACTTCGGCGGCGAGGTGGAGCGCGTGCTCAACATGGCAGACGGATGCATCCTGCTTGTCGATGCCTTCGAGGGTCCCATGCCGCAGACACGATTCGTGCTGCAGAAGGCACTGCAGATAGGACTGAAACCCATCGTGGTAGTCAACAAGGTTGACAAACCCAACTGCCGGCCGGAAGAGGTGTACGAAATGGTGTTCGACCTCATGTTCACACTCAACGCTACCGAAGACCAGCTCGACTTCCCCGTCGTCTATGGCTCGGCGAAAAACGGATGGATGGCAGAGGACTTCAATGTCCCGACAGACAACATCGACTATCTGCTCGACAAAATCGTGGAAGTCATACCTGCACCCGAAACAATCGAAGGCACACCGCAGATGCTCGTCACATCGCTCGACTACTCCAACTACACCGGAAGAATAGCTGTCGGGAGAGTACACCGCGGCACACTCACCGAGGGAATGAACATCACCGTGGCTCACAGAGACGGGACACTGGAGAAGACACGCATCAAGGAAATCCATGTCTTCGAAGGCATGACACACGCCAAGACAGAAAGCGTGTCGAGCGGAGACATCTGCGCCATCATCGGACTGGAACACTTCGAGATCGGAGACACGATATGCGACTTTGAACAGCCGGAGCCGCTGCCCACGATAGCCATCGACGAACCGACCATGTCGATGATGTTCACAATCAACGACTCGCCCTTCTTCGGAAAAGAAGGAAAATACGTCACGTCACGGCATATCAACGACCGGCTGGAGAAAGAGCTTGAGAAAAACCTCGCACTGCGCGTGGAGCCCTTCGAGGACAGCACCGACAAATGGATTGTATCGGGACGAGGAGTGCTGCACCTCTCCGTGCTCATAGAGACGATGCGCCGCGAAGGCTACGAGCTGCAGGTGGGACAGCCGCAGGTGATATACAAGGAAATAGACGGCGTAAAATGCGAACCCGTCGAAGAACTGACAATCAACGTGCCCGAGGAGTTCTCGTCGAAGATGATAGACATGGTGACACGGCGCAAAGGCGAGATGACATCAATGGAAAGCCAGGGCGAACGCGTCAACATAGAGTTCGACATACCCTCGAGAGGCATCATCGGGCTGCGCACCAACGTGCTCACGGCATCACAGGGCGAAGCGATAATGGCCCACCGCTTCAAGGAATACCAGCCCTTCAAGGGTGAGATACAGCGCCGCCTCAACGGCTCGATGATTGCACTCGAGACAGGCAACGCTTTCGCCTACTCCATCGACAAGCTGCAGGACAGAGGCAAATTCTTCATCGACCCGGGAGAGGACGTCTATTACGGAGAGGTGGTGGGAGAGCACGTACACAGCAACGACCTCGTCGTCAACGTCACGAAGGCAAAGCAGCTCACAAACGTACGTGCGTCAGGATCTGACGACAAGGCGCGCATCATACCGAAGACAATTCTCTCGCTCGAAGAGTGTCTCGAATATATCAAGGCGGACGAACTCGTGGAGGTCACTCCGAAATCAATGCGTATGCGCAAAATCATACTCGACCATAACGAACGCAAGAAGGCGAACAAAGAATAACAAGCCACCTGCCCACCGCCCGCCAGGAGGCAGCAATACAGAAAAAGCCGAAAAAACTCAGAACAGGAAGCCCCGTTCCGAGTTTTTTCGGCTTTTCATACATCTCTCTACGTTTTATCATGAAAGGCAAGGGAGGGAGTGAGCTCTGTCTTTTTGTTTTTCCCCAGCCGATACAGGTTTTCACTTGTGCCCTTGTGTTTCAATACTTAATCTTGAAATAGTCCAACAGCAGTTTGTAACTGTCCTGTGACGACAGGCAGGTGTCTCGAAGATAACCATTTACCGTTCCCCAGTTTTGTATGCCACGATAGTAGAACAGGCGAAGCTCCTCAGTGATGACGAAAGGTACATGTCTGCTTTGCAAACATTGCCAGAAAAGCAACAGACGTCCTACACGGCCGTTGCCGTCCTGGAAAGGATGGATACGTTCGAAGAGGACATGGAAATTCAGTATATCGTCAAACTCCACCTTCTTGATGACATTGTATTCGGCAGTCAAGGCTTTCATAAGTTTGTGCACCTCTTTAGGTTGTATCGTTTCTTCACCACCCACCTCGTTAGGAAGCCGTTTGTAGTCGCCAACAGCAAACCAAGACTTGCGGCTGTCAGAAGTGTTTGTCTTGAGTATTGCGTGCAGATGCTTTATGTGTGGTTCTGTTATCTTGTCCGTTGCATGCTCAATGACATAGTCGATACAACGGAAATGATTGACGGTCTCCATGATGTCATCCACAGACGTGCTCTCTGTCGTGATGCCAAGCGTGTTGGTCTCGAAGATAAAACGCGTCTGTTCCTTTGTCAGACGGCTACCCTCTATGAGATTAGAATTATAAGTCAGGTCAATCTGAGTGCGGTGATATATGCCCCCTTTCAACCCGGCACTCTTTTCTTCACGCAAACGGCTCAGCAGAGGAGAAATTTTTCTGACACCTTTCCTTGGCGGCTCAATGTCAGCAGGGATGTTCCACGTCTTGCCCACCAGGAAAGCACCTTCTATCTTTCCTTCTGCACAGTAATTACGAACGGTACGCTCACTGATCTCATATTTCTTGGAAAACTGAGCAACAGATATATATTCCATAAACCCACATGTATAGCCGTTATCGGCAAGTAATATTTCAAATCTGTGTGCAAATATACAAAATTTTGCCGTTATCGGCAAGAACATCAACAAAAATCATGCTTTTTGATTCATGTTCTGCCGATATTTGCATGTGAATTTGAAACAGAATGTGTCTGTAGGGGAACGACAAAGCCCAGGACAGAAGCCAACATGGCTTGTCATCCTGAGCTTTGTCTTGATGCCTTTTCACCAAAGGAGCATCATGATTTGCCCTTACCTATCAAAAAAGGAGCATACTTTTCGCACAATATTGTAACTACTCAGCACCCCTCGACCATAACGAACGCAAGAAGGCGAACAAAGAATAACAGCCGTCAAAAGACAGCAATACCAAAATTCAAGAGTATCGCTTGGTTATTAATGGCAAGTCTTCAGGCTGGTCTTTAATTCCTAAGCGAAACTCTTGAACATATATATTCAATTTTCAAGTTGATAACTTGCTTGAATAGCTGACGAGTTTACAAGTTGATTCTGCTCAGTTGACAAGTTGACGAGAAGTTTCCTTGAGCTTGCGAAAAAAGCGAGTTGACAACAGTAATCTTGTTGTCCAGGTTGTATGTCACTTCGTGACAGAAACCGTTGCGCCCGTTCTTCACGTTGTCATTGTTGTCTCTGTTGTCGTATAGTTAAATACGGATAGTGAAGTTCTTTCAGCATCCATGTTTTTGATACGCTGTGGTATTTCGCATAGAGGGATATCCTCGTCAAGTAGCCAACGTAAGTGTCCAAACATGATGGTATTGGACTTTAGAATCTCCTGTTGTGTAGCCATGACACCATATTCCACCGCTTCTTGCTCCTCTGATATTATCATGCCAGAGAACAGCCCATGCAGACCTTCTGCTCTTGCAAACTTATCAGCATGACACCATATACCAATCAGATTACCACCGTGCTTACGCAAATGGAATGCGTGTGGGTGTCCAACAATGATTTTGTCAAATTCATCCTTAGTGTCATCCTCTCGATAGAACAGCCCTTTGTCTGAGCCATGTCCAAGTAACATGATTCGTTCTTGTGTAGAAACATTATGCAACAAATGCTCCATTTTTTTATTAGAGCAATTACTGCTCACCATATTTGTATCCATACCTTCATATAGTGTAGAGAGTACAGAAGTCGTTCTGTCTTTTGGATGTACAACTAACATACTTACTTCTCGTATTTCTTCAACATTTCCTTTACATCGTCCATTGGTTGAAAAGGCACGATTATTTCCAAGTCCTTATTGATAATGCAATAAGCATTCTCTTCGTTATTAGCTTCCATTCCGAAACCATCCTCATCAGCAAAGTAGCGTCCATCGGGATATACTGTCCAGCAGATGGCACAAACACCATTTCTGAAATTGTTATATCTGCCGAACCAATATCGAACAGATTTACATCCATTGAAATCAGGACATCCCTTATATATTGCATCAAAATCGATCTCGTTATCTGTCACAAGAAGGCTTCCGTCTTCACTTACAAGTTGCCTTGTCTTACCTGTTTCCTTATTGATGATGGTGTAACTTCTTCCTTCACCACTAAACACTGCCATATTCTCACCTATATCGTAGGCATCCTTTAAATTCTTCTTGTCCATATCCGTAAGTTTTTATTTGTTGTAATAGTTTTCCCATCTGTAAATTCCACTGATTACATTCATGTCCTCACGAAACTTTTCCATGTTAGGAACATTCATGACAGAAGTTGATATTGTCTTCAATGCTTTGGTTCTATAATCAATGGTCTCAAATGTAACTTTGACCTTTTTGTCTGATAGGAAAGAGTAGGTTTCCTTTTTCAACGCAGTACCATACCTGCTGATTTCTTGCTTATATGCCAATAGCCCGTCTTTATATACACGTTGATGCTTGCTGCCATCCTCCCACGTAACGGAATACACATTCAAGTCATCAGTTATTATTGGAATGAAGACAAGGTCTTTATCATCTGACTCTATACATGGATCATGGTGCCATACAGTTTTGACGATGCGCCCATTCCGATATTCCGATTCCATTGAGGGCAGATAATCTGCAAATCGGCAAACCTTATAATTTTGCAAATCCTTTCTTTTAGGTTCCATTGTCACATGGAAGATATAAAAGCCACCATGCAAGTCGCTTTGCCAAAAACTCAGGCAAGGTTTTACCGCTATGGTCAACTTATATCCGCTTGGCGCAACAATGCTATCACTGCCATATACCATATAGGCTTTTATAGCATCGCCATCTTTATCATATTCAATGTTCGTCTGTTGGTATTTTGCAGTGTCAGGATGTTCATAAACCATATCTGCTATCATTTGCCGAAAGCCAAGATACCCATCTTTATTCCTTCCATAACTTGCGCTGTCTGAATCCAAGCCTTCAAAGATTTCACTTTTATATTGGAGGAGATGAGACAACCGTCCTTCATCATCGTAATCATACACAAGAGTTTGTGCATAACATTCCGATGCCCTTGCTATCGTG
>CAMAGM010000165.1 GCA_945833995.1 uncultured Prevotella sp. | reverse complement strand
CCTATTGCGACAATGCCAACTCAGAGGGACACTATCAGCAGATGCTCTACGTCATATTCTCGCTATTCGGCAGATATGTGGATGTGGAGGTTCACACGCCCACGGGTCGTGTGGATATAGTGATGAAGACTGCCAAGGCTCTCTATCTCTTTGAGCTTAAACTCAACATGTCCGCTCAGGCAGCCATGAGGCAGATAGACCTCAAGGACTATGCCTCGAAGTTTGCCCTCTCAGGTCTGCCAATAATAAAAGTAGGCATCAATTTCGACCCTGAGCGCAGAACAATAGGCGACTGGACGATGGGTTGACAAAATATTCCACATATCTATTTTGGCAATGAGACCAACGGTGGAATTTCTGAAACGGAACTTCGACGAGTTCAATAGGCTGATGTTCGACGGGCAACTGCCTGAGCTTCCTATAGCCGTTGGCAATGCACGCACGTCGTTGGGTGGACTGCACTTTGTGAGGCATAGGAAAATGCTTGGTGGGGTGGAGCTGCGGGATTTCCATATCCGCATCAGCGCGAGGTTTGACCTCGACGAGAGGGAGATTGAGGATGTGCTGATTCATGAGATGATCCACTACTACATATTATATAATAAGGTGGAGGACACGTCGCCACACGGCAAGGTGTTCCGCAAGATGATGAAAGACATCAATGCCCACTTCGGTAGGAACATTTCAGTGTCGTATAAGCGGGAAAACCTGAAAAATGAGGTAAAAGAGGATAGAAAATAGTGATTTTTGTGCATAAAATGCGATATGTAGATTAAATGTAGATGTGTTTTTGCCCATTTTTGGATATTTTTGCGTACCTTTGCAGCAGAATTGACATTAGATTATTCAAAATATTAAATTAAACATGAAAAAGAACATTTTAAAATTCTTGCCATTGGTAGCCATGGCACTTATGGCATTCACATTCGTTGCATGCGGCGACGACGACGACAACAACAATGAAAGCTCATCATCACAGAACGTGCTTGCACAGGTGGTGTTGGTTACTGCCAACGACTTCTGTGAGTATATTGAGGGTACGATAAAGATTACCGCTCCTGACGGCACCAAGGATGAGGTGACCGTGAAGGATGGCACTAACGTGGCAAAGGTGCTTGTAAAGAAGTATCCTGCCGACTGCAAGGTGGAGATTAACCTGAAGAAGAAGAAGTCTCTCGAGGGCACTACCTCTGTTGGTTATGGAACAGGCATTGGCTTCGTTAAGGCAAATGCTGCCGGACAGCCTGCAGGTGGAAATATTAGTGTGACTTCGTCTGTCTCCACAGTGAATGATGAGACGTTGGATAGGTTGATTGAGAGACTGAACGCCAAATCAAGCACTATTACGATTTCTTCGTATTCGGAGGGAAAATAATATTGAGTATATAAACTTTTCAACATAGGATAATGTATTTAGCCAGTGGACTATCAGACAAACCGTGAGGTTTCTCTGAAATGTCGCTGGCTTTTTTGTTGCTTTAGGGCTGGGGGAAGCAATAGCTTCCGTTAAAAGTTATGAAGATTCTATTATATTTCTTGATTTGTAGATGTGTAGTATGTTATTTAGTTTGGCTTTATGCAGTTTTTTTATTAATTTTGCAGCCAATTTGATTTAGTAATGAAAACTATACTAAGGACAGTCTTAACTGCAATCATTGTGCCATTGCTCATGGGGTGCAATGGCAACGACAAGAGCGGAGGGCAAAAGCCTGATGCCTTTGCCGACTCAACTTTCGTATATATGAAAAACGCACGCAAAGCCCAAAACAAAGGAAATTTCGACCTTGCCACAGACCTATATAAGAAATGTATAGCATCGGTCAAGATGCCAAGCGACACTGCTCTCGTAGATACGCTTGAGAAGACAGCGGTGGGCGCTATCGTGCAGCTGATGAACACCTATCAGAGCAAGGGCGAGCCAGAGGCTTGCGTAGAGTGTTTCGACAGCATTGACGCTAACCTTCCGCCTTTCATTGCGAAATATTGCAAGCGAACGTTCTATGCAACAATGGCTTACGCCTTGTCGCGCACTGAGGAACTGACCAGGAGCGTGGAACTTGCCGACAGGGTGCTGACGATGGACACAAGGGGAGAAAGCCCATACGACCTTTTCATTGACTACACCTATTGCGGCTCGGTGTATTACTCTGAGTCGTCGAGGCAGACAGAGGCAAAGGAGTGTTTCAAGAAAGGAATGGAGATGGCGGAGCTTTGTGGCAATCCCTCTGGCGCACAGTATCTAGTGTCGAGTCTTGCCATGATGTATAGGCGCGAGGGGGAAATAAACGAATCGATAAGCCTGTTCGAGAAGTCGGTCAGCCTTGCCAAGAGCAAGGGCGACCTGCTTGGCGAGGCAAACAGCTACAACTCGATGGTGGAGCTGCTGCTGTTTTGGGGACTTGCCGACTTGGCAAACTCTTACGCCGACAAAGCTATGGAGGCAATAGCCGACACTACGAAGTTCACCGACAACCCCATGGTCAGGGGACAGGTGTATATCTACAAGGGACTGGTGATGAAGGACATGGGGAAGAGGGATTCCGCTATGCTCTATCTGCGGAAGGCGAGTGACTGCATTGCGTCGTTGCCATACAACAGCGGACTTGTGGATATTGAGCTGACAATGGGCGAGATGCTGATTGCCTCGGCAGACAAGGACAGCGTGGCTATGGGCAAGGCGCTGCTCGACAACGTGGCTGCCAACGCCACTGAGCGCAACAAGGGAATAGCACAGTATAGACTTGCGAGATATGAGATGGCCCGGGGCAACACCGCAGTGGCAGAGAGTCTGCTTGACTCGGTTTACGACCTGTCGCAGAGAATGCCAATGACACTGTGCGTTTCTGGGGCATACGAGATGGGACTGAACCATTATTTGGAGAAGGGCGACAACGCAAAGGCCGTAAAGTTTGCAAAAGCATATATGGAGGAGATGAACGACACTGAGAATAGGATAACGGTGTCGAGGCTGACCGACGTGATGGTGAGCCACTTCATGGAGAACAAGGAGATGAAGATGGAGCTTGAGAAGACGAGAATCCGCCAGCGGGGCATCATTCTTATTGTTGTCTCGGTGGCTGTAATACTGCTTCTCATCGCGCTCTCGGTGATAGCCATCATACGCCTGCGGTTGACAAGGGTGAGAAAACGCCTTGCCGACGAGCGACTGCAGCAACTGACAAAGGAGCTTGAGAAAACATACGTCTCTTTGGAGAAGGAACGCGAGAACAACTCGCAACTGAAGAAGGAGATGGACGAGATGATGCATGAGATGACCCCGCCCGAGGAGGTGAAGCTCCTGGAGCACGACTTCAAGCACAAGGGAACCCCGTCGGATTTCTACCGGCACTTCAACAAGGTATATCCTTTCTTCCTCAAAAACCTGCACAGTCAAGTGCCTGGAATGGGCACGCGCATGGAGACTTTCTGCATGCTGCTCGTGCTCAACCAGACCGCCGTTGAGATAAGCGAGCTACTGAACATTGAGATAAAGAGCGTGAACATGATGAAATACCGACTGCGCCAGAAGCTCAACCTCAAGGGCGACGAGACTGTGGAGGACTACATCAAGTCGCTGACGAGGCGGATGCCCGAATCAGTATGACGCTATGCAGGGAATGCCGGCGGCAATGACGCGGTCGCGTATGGAGTCGAGTTCCTCGTGGGTGGCTTTGAGAAGGTTGTGGTCGGGAGTCTCGCGGTCGATGGTATAGACCATCACCTCGCGTGGGGCAATCTCCCTCACTGCCTCAAGCCACGGAGTGACAAACTCATCGCCAGTGTTGTCAACCGACTCGCCCTGCGATGTCCCCTTCATGAACATGGTCTGTATTATCAGCTTTCCGTTGAACGACTTCAGTCCCTCGATTACGGTCCTCACATCGTAGCTTCCCGTTGGTCTGTCCACCTTATTTATATATATAGGGTCGATGGTGTCGAGTTTCAGGATGTTGTTGTCAACCTTCATCAGCGCATCGTGAACCGAGGGTTTGCCGATGAAAGTGGAATTGCTCAGCACCGAGACTTTTGCCTCAGGGCAATATTTGTCGCGCAGGGCAATGGTGTCGTCAATAATCTCGGCGAAGTGTGGATGTGCGGTAGGCTCACCATTTCCGGCAAAGGTCAGCACGTCGGGATGCACGTTCTCGTCGTGCATCTTCCTCAGTTGTGCCTCAAGTGCCGTTGCCACTACCTCGCGGGTAGGCATCTTGAGTTTTGGCCGGTGGTCGGCATTGAATCCGCACTCGCAGTAGATGCAGTCGAAGGTGCACACTTTCCCATCGGCAGGCAGCAGGTTGATGCCAAGCGAAATTCCCAAGCGGCGGCTGTGCACAGGGCCGAATATTGGTGAAGGATAAATTACTGTACTCATATTCCTTAATTTTGAGTTTAGAATTTTGAATTTTGAGTTGTTTGTTGCTTATTTTTCTGCAAAGGTAACAAAAAAAACAAAATATATTTTGAATTCTCTCGTTTTTGTACTATCTTTGCACAGTTTTTAATAAATTAGGTGTATTACGTCTAAGAAAATAATGGGAAAACAACGTAAATCGACCCGCAACCGTCATGGATTGCAGGTATTGACATTATGTATAAGCACCACTATGGTGCTCATCCTTTTGGGAATGGTGGTATTCTCCGTATTGATGGCGCGCAACCTCTCGGCATACGTCAAGGAAAACCTTACGGTGACGGTGATGTTGCGTGATGGCGTGAGCGTGAACGACGCCCACTTGCTTTGCCGTGACCTCTACCACCGTCCCTATTCACGCAACATCGACTACATAAGCAAGCAGCAGGCTCAGAAGGAACAGTCGGAGGCTATGGGGTCTGACCCATCGGAATTTCTCGGCTTTAACCCCTTTGTTGCCACGCTTGAGATACAGCTGAAGGCTGACTATGTGAACCGCGACTCGCTGAAATGGATTTCCAAGGAACTGAAGGCTAACGCCAAGGTAACTGACGTGGCTTATCAGGAGGACCTTATGGACAAGGTGAACTCCAACCTGCAGAAGATAAACATGGTGTTGCTGGTGCTTGCCGTGCTCCTCACCTGTGTGTCTTTCTCGCTGATAAACAACACGGTGCGTCTGAGCATCTACTCGCGCCGATTCATAATCCACACGATGAAACTTGTGGGAGCCTCGTGGAGCTTCATACGCAGGCCTTTCATGCGCAGCATGATGGGCGTGGGACTCATTGCCGCCACGCTTGCCTGTGGGGCATTGGGTGGCGGAGTGTATTGGCTCACGATATTTGAGCCGGGAATACTGAATGTCATCAATTGGCTTGACCTTACAATAGTTGGTGCGTCGGTGTTCTGCTTCGGCTTGATAATCACAGCCTTGTGCTCGTTCCTCTCGCTCAACCGCTATCTGCGGATGACAGCGGGAGAACTGTATAAGATTTGATTTTATCAAATCTTAAATTAAGAATTAAGAATTAAGAATTAAGAATTAAGAATTAAGAATTAAGAATTAA
>CAMAGM010000164.1 GCA_945833995.1 uncultured Prevotella sp. | reverse complement strand
TTAGGTAAAATACCTTGTTTTAGACCGCAAAATTACTATAAAATAATGATAAATCAAAGTAATTTTGGTCAAAAATCAATTTTATTTCTTAATTTTGTCGCGATTTTCATTAAATAAGGCCATAAAGCACGTTTTTTCGCGACTTTTGAGCCATAATATGAGCAAATGTCAATGACACTGAATTACGATGTGATTGTGGTCGGAGCAGGCCACGCCGGATGCGAGGCAGCCACAGCGGCAGCCAATGTCGGGGCAAGGACTTGCCTCGTGACGATGGACATGAACAAGATTGCGCAGATGAGCTGCAATCCTGCCGTGGGTGGCATTGCCAAAGGGCAGATAGTGCGCGAGATCGACGCACTGGGCGGACAGATGGGAATAGTCACCGACGCAACGGCAATACAGTTCCGAATGTTGAACAGGAGCAAGGGTCCCGCAGTGTGGAGCCCAAGGGCACAATGCGACCGCGAGAAGTTTATATGGAAATGGAGAGAGACACTCGACCAAACACCACACCTCGACATCTGGCAAGACCAAGCCGACGAGCTGCTTGTTGAGGAAAAGGGCGGCGGGAAAACCGTTGTGGGCATAAAGACCATTTGGGGCGTCACCATAAAGGCACGCTGCGTGGTGGTTACAGCGGGAACGTTCCTCAACGGCTTGCTGCACATAGGAAGGAAAATGGTGGCTGGAGGAAGAATAGCAGAGCCTGCAGTGGAGCATTTCACCGAGAGCATAACACGACACGGAATACGCAGCAACAGAATGAAGACAGGAACGCCCGTGAGGATTGACAAGCGATCGGTGGATTTCTCGCTCATGGAGATTCAGGACGGCGAAAAGGACTTCCACCAGTTCAGCTTCATGGGAAAGAACCGCGTGCTGCAACAGTTGCCTTGCTGGACATGCTACACCAACAAGGAAGTTCACGACACGCTGCGAGGAGGTCTTGCCGACTCACCTCTCTACAACGGACAGATACAGAGCATAGGTCCACGCTATTGCCCATCGATAGAAACAAAGCTCGTCACCTTCCCCGACAAGGAGCAACATCCGCTCTTCCTTGAGCCAGAAGGCGAGACGACAAACGAGATGTACCTTAACGGCTTCTCATCCTCACTGCCGATGGAAGTGCAGATAGAGGCACTGAGAAAAATTCCCGCACTAAGGAACGTGAGGGTTTATCGCCCCGGCTACGCAATAGAATACGATTTCTTCGACCCAACACAACTCGACCACACGCTTGAGTCGAAAATAGTAGATGGACTTTTCCTTGCCGGACAAGTGAACGGAACAACGGGTTACGAGGAGGCAGGTGGACAAGGTACGATAGCAGGAATAAACGCCGCCCTGAAGTGCGGAAACGCTGCTGGACAACTGACGAACAAAAATTCCTCAACTGGAAAATTCATTTTGCATCGCGACGAGGCATACATAGGAGTGCTGATTGACGACCTCGTGACAAAGGGCGTTGACGAGCCATACCGAATGTTCACCTCACGAGCCGAATACAGAATACTGTTGCGCCAAGACGACGCCGACGCACGACTGACCGAAAAGGCATACGAGATAGGACTTGCCACAAGGCAGCGCTACGACCACTGGCAGGAGAAGAAAGCAGGAATCGAAGAAATCATCAGATTCTGCGAATCAACCCACATAAGGAAAGACGATGTGAACGGAGCTTTGGAAAACCTCGGCACTACCCCACTCCGCGAAGGCTGCAAGCTGGCTGACCTCGTGAGCCGACCACAACTCAACTTCCAAACCATCGGAGAAATCGTGCCACAGCTGAAAGAGGCAATAGCGAAACTGCCAAATAGAAACGATGAAATTGCCGAAGCAGCCGAGATAAAGATGAAATACAAGGGCTACATTGAGCGCGAGAAAATGGTTGCCGACAAGATGCACCGCCTTGAGGACATCAAGATAAAAGGTCACTTCAACTACGCCGAGCTAACCCAACTCTCAACGGAGGCAAGGCAAAAACTCACGGCAATAAACCCTGATACATTGGCGCAGGCAAGCCGAATCCCTGGCGTTTCGCCGAGCGACATCAACGTAATGCTCGTACTGATGGGCAGATAAATGTTCCACGTGAAACAATAAAGTTAAACTAAACATAATAAGTAATTGGCAATGAACAATAAAACATTAGTAGAGAATCTGCGTTGCATACCAGATTTTCCACAAAAGGGAATCAACTTCCGCGATGTAACCACTCTGTTTAAAAATGCGGAGTGCATGAACATCATGCTCGACGAACTATACGAGCTTTACAAGGACAAGGGTATAACGAAAATCGTTGGAATCGAGAGCCGTGGTTTTGTAATGGCTTCAGCGCTCGCAATCAAACTTGGTGCTGGAGTGGTGCTCTGTCGGAAGCCAGGCAAACTGCCTGCTGAGACAGTTCAGGAGAGCTACAGCAAGGAATATGGCACGGACACGATCGAAATCCACAAAGACGCGATTACACCAGACGACGTAGTGCTCCTCCACGACGATTTGCTCGCAACAGGCGGTACGATGAAAGCTGCCTACAACCTTGTACAGAAATTCAACCCAAAGAAGACCTTCATCAACTTCATAATAGAAATAAAGGACGAAGGCCTCCACGGCAGGGACATTTTTGACAAGGATGTTGAGATTACAACGTTGTTAGATGTGTAGGAAATAGAGATGAGAGATGAGAAGTGAGAGGTGAGATTTTTTGAGGTGAGAGGTAAGAGGTGAGAGATATGATCGAACCGAGATTTGCTGTGACATCTGGGGGTGTGGGCGTCTCGCCCGCACATCGCCGCTAACTGCCGATTGTAGGGACTTTACTTTATGTAAGTCCCTACAATCGGCGGTTAACAACCAAGCTCTCGCTATTCTCTCACCTCTTACCTCTAACCCCTCTCCTCAAAAATCCCTTACCACTAACCAATGCGCAGCCATTTCCCCTCCCCAGGGAGGGGTTAGGGGTGGGCATCAAGTTTCACGTGAAACATTAACCTGAAAAGAAACTGAAATCAAATAAGTTAAGATGACGCAGGAAGAAAATACTCGAAGGTTGGAAAAGTTGAAAAGCATAGTGAGAAGTATGCCCGACAAACCTGGCAGCTATCAGTTCTACGATGCCGAGGGAACTATCATCTATGTGGGAAAGGCGAAGAGCCTTAAGAACCGTGTTTCGTCCTATTTCCACACAGAGGTTGACCGCTATAAGACAAAGGTGCTTGTTAGCAAGATTATGGATATTTCCTACACTGTGGTGAACACAGAAGAAGATGCCCTATTGCTCGAAAACAGCCTTATAAAGAAATACAACCCTCGATACAACGTTTTGCTAAAGGACGGAAAGACCTATCCGAGCATCTGCGTTACAAACGAGTTTTTTCCACGCATCTTCAAGACAAGGAAGATAAACAAGAAATATGGCACTTACTATGGTCCCTACTCTCACCTACCATCGATGTATGCGATACTTGACCTGATAAAGGAACTGTATCACCCGCGCACTTGCAACCTTCCATTGAGGCAGGAGGAAGTGGAGAAAGGGAAATATAAAGTATGTCTCGACTACCATATAAAACGTTGTGGTGGACCTTGTGTAGGTAAGCAGACACACGAGGAATACATAGCGAACATAAACCAAGCAAAGGAAATACTGAAAGGAAAGACACGCGACCTTTTGAGGAAAATGCGTGAGGACATGATGGCTCTTGCAGAGGAACTAAAATTTGAGGAAGCCGAGGTGCTTAAGAAGAAATATGAGGCAATTCTCAGCTATTGCTCGAAGAGTGAGGTGGTGAGCCATACGATAGACAATGTTGACGTTTTCTCCATCACGAACGATGGAAACACGGCATTCATAAACTACATACACGTCAGCAACGGTGCAATAAACCAGTCGTTCACTTTTGAATATAAGAAGAAGCTGGACGAGACAGACGAGGAACTGCTTGCGCTTGGCATAATTGAGATGAGAAAGCGGTTCAACAGCAAGTCGAAAGAGATAATATTGCCAGTGGAACTCGACCTAAACCTTGAGGGAATAACCATCACTGTGCCGCAGAGAGGCGACAAAAAGACGCTTCTCGACCTCTCGATAATGAACGGAAAACAGTATAAATTCGACCGACTAAAACAGAAAGAGAAGCTGAATCCAGAGCAAAAGGCAGTGCGGTTGATGACAGAGCTGCAGCAGGCACTGAAACTTCCAAGGTTGCCTTATCAGATAGAGTGTTTCGACAACTCGAACATTAGCGGAACCAACGCAGTGGCAGCGTGCATCGTGTTCAAGAAGATGAAACCAAGCAAGAGCGACTACAGGAAATACAACATAAAAACGGTAGAAGGACCTGACGATTATGCCTCGATGAAAGAGGTGGTAAGAAGACGCTATGGTCGGCTGAAAGAGGAGAACGAGAGAATGCCTGACCTCATAATAACCGACGGTGGAAAAGGACAAATGGAAGTGGTGCGTGAGGTGGTTGAGGACGAGTTGAAACTTGATATTCCAATAGCTGGTTTGGCGAAGGACAACCGCCACCGCACAAACGAACTTCTCTACGGTTTTCCGCCGATAACGATAGGATTGAAAACCGACAGTGAGCTGTTCCATGTGCTGACAAGAATACAGGACGAGGTACACCGATTTGCCATCACATTCCATCGCGACAAGCGCTCAAAAGCGGCGCTTCACTCCGAACTGGACGACATAAAAGGCATAGGACCAAAGACCAAGGAACTGCTTTTGGAGAAGCTGAAAACAGTGAAAAGAATAAAGGAGAGCGACCATGAGACATTGGCGAAACTCATTGGCGAGAGTAAGGCAAAACTGATTACCGAATTTTTTGAGGCAAAAAAAGAGCTGGAAAATTAGGTTTTCTCAGCAATTTGAAGTAAATTTGCAAGCGAATAAGAACAGAAAAAATGAGAATTGTAATACAACGCGTGTCGCACGCCTCGGTGACTATAGGCGGCGAAGTGAAATCGGCAATAGGGAAAGGCTATCTCGTGTTGCTCGGAGTGTGCGAGGAAGACAGCCAGGAAGACGTTGACTGGCTTGTGAAGAAGGTGATAGGACTTCGTGTTTTCGACGACGAGAATGGAGTGATGAACCGCTCTATAATGGACGTAGAGGGAGAGATACTTGTAGTGAGCCAATTTACGCTGTTTGCGAGCTACAAGAAGGGCAATCGCCCCACGTGGCTACGTGCAGCACGTCACGAGATTTCCGTGCCCTTATACGAGAGTTTTTGCGCTCGCCTTAGCGAGGCATTAGGCAAGGAAGTGGGCACAGGAGAATTCGGTGCCTACATGAAAGTGGAACTGCTCAACGATGGTCCTGTGACTATCTGTATGGATACGAAAAATAAGGAGTAGTTGACAGTTGACAAGTTAGTAGTATTAAGCAAATATTAAAATATGGAGAAAAGTACAATAGACAAAATCGAGAGATACAGTTGCAATATAGCCATTGTGATTTATCTTTTGTGTAGTTATATGGACTTACCAAGCGTAATAGAATACTTTGCGATTGTGGTTTGGGGAC
>CAMAGM010000163.1 GCA_945833995.1 uncultured Prevotella sp. | reverse complement strand
AGAAGTAGGGGTTCAATCTATGTTCCGCAATGCGGAACGTACGTTCACCAATGCGGAACGTACGTTCCCCACTGCGGAATGTAGGTTCGCCATTGCGGAACATAAAACGGATACGTTATTGTTGGTAATTCGGAGTTGCTTTCGTGGTATATTCAATAAGCCTGTCCTTATAATATGATGTTGGGGCAGTGGCGTGTGATGGAGTGGGGTAGGCACTACTATCGGCTTTGGCTTGATGGGCTGTTGATGTTTCTCGGGTGGTGGCGCAGCACTTCCTCGCGTATTTCTGTTTCGTCGAGGTGGGTGTAGATTTCAGTGGTGGAGATGTGCTCGTGCCCAAGAAGGGTCTGTATCACTCGCAGGTCGGCACCACCTTTCAGCAGTGCTGTGGCAAAGGAATGGCGCAAGGTGTGGGGGCTGATGGTCTTGGTGATGCCCGCCTCCAGGGCCTGACGCTTTATCATGATGAGAATCATGGTGCGGGTGAGCTGACCGCCACGGCGGTTGAGGAAGACGAAGTCGCGGCTGCCTGGCTTTATCTTCATCAGGTTTCGGTCGATGAACCAATATTGCAGTTCCTTTATAGCCCTCTCGGAGATTGGCACGAGTCGCTCCTTCGAGCCTTTGCCGACGACGCGTATGAACTGCTCGTCGAGATAGAGTCCTGAAAGCTTCAGCCCTACCAGCTCGCTGACGCGCAGTCCGCAGGAGAAAAGCACCTCGATGATGGCCCGGTTGCGCTGTCCTTCCCATTTTGAGAGGTCGATGGAGTTCTCGAGCATATCCACTTCCTCGGTTGACAGCACTTCGGGCAAGTGTTCGCCCATCTGTGGCGATTCGAGCAGTTCGGAGGGGTCGTCGGTGCGGTAGCCGTCGAGCTGCAGGAAGCGAAAGAACGACCTCACTCCGCAGAGCACACGGCACTGCGACACGGCACCGATGCCAATGTCGTGGAGCGAGGCGGCGAAATGCTGCAGGTCGTCGAGTTTCAGTGTGAGTATGTCGAGTCCATTGTCGGCAGTGTATATGAGGAGCTTTTCGATGTCGTTAAGATAGGCATCGATGGTGTTTTGCGAGAAGTTTCGCTCCAATTTAAGGAATCTTTTATATCGTTTTACGATATTTGCCTCCGTTTTCTTGCTCATTTCTATAGTTTTTTGTACTTTTGCGCTGCAAATATAATAAAAAAAATCGATATTATGAAAATTCAGATAATAAATGGCCCAAATCTTAACCTCTTGGGCACCCGTGAGCCGGGAATATATGGCTCAAACACGATGGAGTCGTACCTTGATCAACTGCGCAGCCTCTATCCCGACATTGAGATTGGCTACTACCAGAGCAACATCGAGGGAGAGCTGATAGACAAATTGCAGGAAGTGGGATTCAGCTGCGACGGAATAGTGCTGAACGCCGGGGCATACACCCACACGAGCATCGCGCTGCAGGATTGCATCCGCTCGCTGAAGGCTCCCGTGATAGAGGTCCACATCTCCAACGTTCACAAGCGTGAGGAGTTCCGCCACCATTCCTACATCTCCTGTGCCTGTCTCGGCGTGATCTGCGGTTTCGGCATGGATTCATACCGACTGGCAATAGAAGGGTTGAGAAATCTCTGAAAAACTATGAAGAGTGAAGAATTATTGGAAAAATATGTGTTGGAGCATATTGATGCGGAGGGCGACTATCTGTATCGGCTCTATAGGGCGACTAACATACAGTTGCTCCACGGACGCATGGCAAGCGGACACTTGCAGGGGCGGCTGCTGAAGATGCTGGTGGAGATGGTGAGGCCGAGGAATATCCTTGAGGTTGGGACTTTCAGCGGATATAGCGCCATCTGCCTCGCCGAAGGTCTTTCTGAGGGCGGAAAGCTCTACACGTTTGAGATTAACGACGAGCAGGAGGACTTCACAAGGCCGTGGATTGAGGGCTCTGACGTGGCAGACAAGATAGAGTTCATAATTGGCGACGCGATAAAGGAGGCTCCGCGGCTTGGGGTGACTTTCGACATGGCTTTCATCGACGGCGACAAGCGCACATACATCGAGACATACGAGATGGCACTGACAGTGATGCGCCCTGGAGGATTTATCATTGCCGACAACACGCTATGGGACGGTCATGTGGTGGATGCCGCATACGACCGCGACCAGCAGACGCTTGGCATACGCCGATTCAACGACTATGTTGCCAACGATGCGAGAGTGGAGAAAGTGATACTGCCGCTGAGGGACGGACTTACCATTATGAGAATTAGGAGTAGCCCCCTCCAACTCCCCCAAGGGGGAGAGCCTCGTTAGCGCTTCTCCTATGCGCAGCCAACACTCCCCCTTGGGGGAGCTGGAGGGGGCTTTGAGGGGGCTTCTTAAAGAATTGAAAAAAAATGGGGTTTAGTTCCCTTTTTCCATTCCAGCAACGTATTATAAATAAGTATAAACAAAAAAACTTCATAACAATGAGATTGAAAAAACTATTTATTGCCGTATTGATGATAGCATCGGCTGCTGTGACTTCAGCACAGCAGATGCCACCAATACCTGTTGATCCCGATGTACGCATCGGAAAGTTGGACAACGGTCTGACCTATTACATCCGTTACAACAACTGGCCAGAGAACCGTGCCGAGTTCTATATCGCTCAGCGCGTGGGCTCCATTCAGGAGGAAGAGGCACAGCGCGGACTGGCACACTTCCTTGAGCACATGTGCTTCAACGGCACGAAGCATTTCCCCGGCAATGGCATCATCCGCTACTGCGAGTCGATAGGCGTGAAATTCGGTGCAGACCTCAATGCCTATACGAGCATCGACGAGACGGTATATAACATCAGCAACGTTCCAACAAAGACCGCAGGTGCCGTGGACTCATGCCTCATAATCCTGAGCGACTGGGCTGACGGACTGCTGCTCGACAAAGAGGAGATAGACAAGGAGCGCGGCGTGATACATGAGGAATGGCGCTCAAGCACCACTGCCATGATGAGAATGATAGAGCGCAACCTGCCAAAGATTTATCCCAACAGCAAGTATGGACTGCGCATGCCTATCGGACTGATGAGCGTGATAGACCACTTCGACCCAAAGCAGCTGCGCGACTACTACGAGACATGGTATCGTCCTGACAACCAGGGCATCATAGTGGTTGGCGATGTTGACGTTGACTACATTGAGGGCAAGATAAAGGAATTGTTCGGCGGCATAAAGATGCCTGAGAATCCAAAGCCTGTGGTTGCCGAGCAAGTGCCCGACAACAGCGAGCCGATAGTAATCATCGACAAGGACAAGGAGCAGAACATGACCATGCTGACAATGATGTTCAAGCACGACGCCATGCCAAACGAGGGAAAGAAGACAATAGACTATTTGGTTGGTGACTATATGAAGAACACTCTCTGCTACATGCTCAACGCCCGATTGGCAGAGTATGCGCAGAAGGCAGAGAGCCCATTCGTGGGAGCCAAGGCAAGCGACGCACATTTCCTCTTTGCCAAGACCAAGGACGCTTTCGAGCTTGGTGTCACTCCAAAGGAGGGACAGATAGAGGCATCGTTGGCGGCTGTCTATCGTGAGGCACTGCGTGCGGCGGAGTTCGGTTTCACCGCAACGGAATACTCACGAGTGAAGGCAAACACGCTTAGCATGCTCGACAAGTCGTACAGCAACAAGGACAAGCGCTACAACTCGCAGTTCTGCAGCCAGTATAAGGAACACTTCCTCGACAACGAGCCAATACCATCCATCGACTTCACCTATCAGACCATGAAGCAGATAGTTCCGATGATTCCGCTTGAGGTACTGAACGAGGCAATGAAGCAACTCGTGTCGAAGAACGACTCAAACCTCGTGGTGATTTGCTTCCAGAACGAGAAGGAGGGCAACACCTATCCTACACGCGAGAGCATACTGAAGGCTATCAACGACGTGCGTGGCGAGAAACTTGAGGCATACGTCGATAACGTGAAGAACGAGCCTCTGATGACCACACTGCCAAAGAAGGGCTCAATAAAGAAAGAGACTGAGAACAAGGCTCTTGGCTACAAGGAGCTGAAGCTCTCCAATGGTGCGCGCGTGATACTGAAGAAGACCGACTACAAGAAAGACCAAGTGGTGCTGAAGGCTGAGGGAATTGGCGGTGCGTCAATGTATGGCAGCGAGGACTTCGCCAACATAAAAATATTCGACGATGCTGTCGGCTTCAGCGGACTGGGCAATTTCTCAAGCACCGAGCTTGAGAAGGCTCTCGCAGGAAAGATAGCGTCGGCATCGATGTCGATGTCAAACACGAGAGTAAACGTAAACGGCTTGTCAACCCCTGGCGACATTGAGACGATGCTCCAGCTCGTGCATCTGAAATTCACAGCCATAAAGAAAGACCAAGAGTCGTTTGACAACCTTATAAAGCAGTATGAGATAGGACTGAAGAACAAGGCAATATCGCCTGAGGCGGCGTTCAAGGACTCAGTGAACGTCACGATGACAAGCCACAACCCACGGTTCGCCTCAATAGAGACTGCTGACCTGAAGAACGTGAGCTACGACCGAATACTCGAAATGGCAAAGGCTGCGACAGCAAACGCTGCGGTATTCACGTTCTACATCATCGGCAACTACGATGAGGCTACCATACGACCACTCATAGAGCAGTATATCGCATCGCTGCCAGCCTCGAAGCAGAAGGCGCAGACACGCAACGTGTTCACACCATTCAAGGGCAAGACAGTGAACAACTTCAAGCGCAAGATGGAGACTCCACAGGCAAACTCGATAGTGGCTTGGCGTGCCGACGACCTCCCATACACCTACGAGAACAGCGTGAGGACGAGCATGGCGGCACAGGTGCTGAGCATGATCTACCTGAAGAAAATCCGCGAGGAGGCAAGTGCTGCATACTCTTGCGGAGCAAGCCCATCGTTCTACAAGAACGACTACGGCACACACGCACAAATTACGGCATACTGCCCAATGAAGCCCGAAAAGGCAGACGAGGCACTGTCGATAATGCACGGCGACATGGAGAACCTCGCCAAGACCTGCGATGCCGACATGCTGACAAAGGTGAAGGAGTATATGCTCAAGAGCCTCGACGACCAAGTGAAGACCAACGGTTATTGGCTAAATGTTATTAGCGGTTATGTGGAAAACAAGGTTGATTTCCACACCAATGCCAAGGCAGTGATAGAGGCACAGACTCCAGAGACAATCTCCGCCTTCGTGGCAGAGCTGCTGAAGCAGGGCAATATGGCAGAGATAGTTATGCTGCCAGAGGAATAAGAAATAACGAACTCAACTTTCGGAAGTAAGGGAAGTTAAAGGAGTTAAAGGAGTTAAAGACGAATGTCCAAGCCGAGAAAATTCCCAAAGGAAGCTGAAAGACTATTGTCTTTAACTCCTTTAAACTCCTTGAACTTCTTGAACTCCAAAGGTTTAACAAAACAGAACTTGAGTAACGAACAGACATGATTCCCAAAAGAATACATTACTGCTGGCTGTCGGATGAGCCTTTCCCAAGAAAGATACGCAAGTGTATGGACACTTGGCGGAAGACTCATCCCGACTACGA
>CAMAGM010000162.1 GCA_945833995.1 uncultured Prevotella sp. | reverse complement strand
GATATAATAAGCCGAGTATTCTTAGAAATCTTCCAGATACGTTAATGTATGTGGATGGGGAATTTTACTCGTGCGATAAAATGAGCCTTACATTATGTACGGACTGTTAACTTACTGAACTGCTATGAGCGAGGAATATTATAGCGACGACGATTATGACCAGGAGTATGCGGAAGGGTATTCGGCATACAAGTATGATGATGAAGACTACGACTCGGGCTATGAGGATGGGTATGCCGATGGCTATGAGGAAGTAGAAGAGGAGTATGTCGATGAATACGTAGATGACTATGTGGATGAAGGCGACTATGATGCGGTCTATGAAGAGCAACATCAAGGACACCACAAGAAGTCGGAGCACTCATCAGGCATTGACCCTCACCATGTCATGTTGGGAGCCGCTGGTGCAGCTTTGGGACATGCGGCTATAAAGAAGGCTGCGGCTAAGCGTCGGCAACAACAAGCACCACAAAGGGGTCAGAGTGTAGCGCCACAAAGTGTTCCTGCCTCGGAATGGGACAAGAAGATGGACAGCTGCATATTGAATGGTTGTGCCCTTGTCGTTGTAGCGGCAATTGTCATGTTCTTCGTCTGGTGCTGCAGTTGAAATATCAATCAGAGAGAGAAGATAGCTCAAACCTGTAACGCGGAATGAGACACCTTGCTCGTAACTTTGCCCTCGAATTAAAACAACAAGGACTATGGACGTTAAGAAGAACAAGCATTTGGGACAATTCCCTGACGTGATAAACGAGAAACAGCTGGTGCAGCTGTGCGAGAAGTATCGTGACGAGATAGGTCGTGGTACCATCAAAGGTGCTGCCTATCCACGCATACGTTATGTCATCGGTAGAGACAAATTCGGCTATGCCAACTTTGGCGACTATTTCTTCGCTGTAGATGATGGACTGTACGTCTGGCACAAGGAGCAAGAGTATGAGGAAGATCACAATCCTGACGTTGTGGAGGGCTTCTTCGGACATCCATGTGAAGGACGGGGATATACATGCCGCCACATCTTCGCCGGAATAGACACTGGCTATGACGACAGTGAGGGGGAACGCATGTTTACGGGCGACATCATTGTGGCAAGGGAACGCGATGGCTATGAGTTGGGAGCTTTGTGTCTGGCGGCATCACCAGGTAGCGACGGCTTCTATGGTTTCCCGTTGGACAATCACAGCCTTCGGTTAGATATGTGTACAGGAGGTGATTACTTTTTGAAACGCATCGGTACCATATTCTACCAGCTTGACCCATGCGATGAGCCAGAGCCGATATGGCATAAGGCTTTGGGCTTCAACTGGAACTATTGGACGAAGGAAGAACGAAGCAACCATCTCGTCATGGCGCGTTATACACCCAACTTCGACAAGGAAGAATGGAAATATCTCGGCCTCGAAATACTTGGTGCCGAGTTTGAATGGGACAAGATTAAATAATAAACAACGTAAGTGGTATGAATAACAATATACAAGTTAACAAGTCTGATCAAGCCGAAAAAGCACGTATTGGTGCAGTAGGTGAAAACCAAGTCGTATCTATGCTGTTGCAGCAAGGTTGGGATGCATTCAATGCGAATGCTAACATCAAGAACTACAAGTCTATTGACATAGTTTGCATCAAGCCAAATCCAGACATACCCTGCAAGCCACAACTTGCGCTTATTCAGGTAAAGACGTGCTTTCAGAAAAATATCCCTATTGGTTTTACAATAGAGCAATGTTTGGAGGATGACTACCTTGAGAAGCATGTAATGGATCCTTATGTGTTTGTCTATGCTAGCAAATCAAACGGGGCATGGTCGTTTCGTTACTTCATCATCTCTCGCCAGCAATTCATTAAGTTGGCTCGCGCTGGTCATGATTGGTATGTAAATGGCTATAAGAGGGAAAAACCAGTTTCTCAAAAGAGTCCCGCAGGTTTTAATTTGACATGGCTTAAAGGGGAAGGTGAGGACGCCAATAATCACCGTATAGCATTCCAGAATCCTTTAAAAGGCGTAAATTAGAGGACGCATGGGAAAACATTTGGAAAGACTAACGTATCATGTCACTCATACAAAAATACATCTGGGTGGTGAAGACCATCCATCGGACTGGACGCATCACGTTGAAGGAACTCAATGAAAGATGGAGGAACAACGTGGATTTGAGTCGTGGAGAGGATTTGCCACGACAGACCTTCGACAGATGGAAGGGCGGCATCCTCGATATGTTTGGCATCGTCATTGAGTGCGAACCCAAGGGCGGCTACCATTATTATATAGCCAATCCGTCGGTAATGGATAGAGGCGAACTACGCACATGGCTGCTTGATACCTATGGCACGGCAGAAACCCTGTCCAACAGCCTCGCCATACACGACCGCATCCTTACGGAGGACATCCCTTCGAGTCAGGACTATCTTACCATGGTATTGGAAGCCATGAAGGACAACCGTGTCCTGGAAATCACACATCGTGCCTTCACCATGAATGAGGCGAAAACGTATCTGGTGGAGCCTTACTGCGTGAAGTTATCGGGCGGACGCTGGTACATGCTGGCGAGGAGCGTGGAAAAAGGCCGCTTGCTATTGTACTCACTCGACCGCTTGAAGCATGTCCGTACTACGGAGCAGAAGTTCGAATTGCCCATAGATTTCGTCGCCAAGGACTACTTTGCCGACTTCTTTGGCATCGTGATAGACGAGAATGTGCCATTGCAACGGATTGTGCTCCGTGCTGACAAGTATCACCAGTACTATATGCGCACGCTGCCGATGCACCATTCCCAACGGGAACTCTTCTCCTGCGATGACTATGCCGACTTTGAACTGACCCTGCGTCCCACCTACGACTTCTACATGCGGCTGATGAGCTGGGGCAACATGATAAAGGTACTTGAACCTCAGTCCTTGCAGGATGAGCTGCGTAAGTGGTTACGCAAGACAATGGAAGTGTACGAATAAGAAATGATAGAAAGGTTTGGGAAACGTGAGTGTCTCTCAAACCTTTCTGCTGTTTAGTGACTATAAGCCGAATATGGGAGTGGACTATTCCTCTTCCCAGACTGACTTTTTGGAGAAATCGTACTTCATTCTCAGTACACCTTGGCTGGCATGGCAGTTCTTTTCTATGCCGACCACAAGGGTGTTGTGCAAGTCGTTGCCGCAGGCATCTTGCCGGACTCCGAATGCATCAGGGCGATGGAGCACCAGCAATACGTCGGCAAGATCATAGATAGGGCTGTATTTTTTCGGATTGAGTGTGGGATAAGATGTCTCTGAAGATGCCAAGTCTGGGGTGGTTGACTGGCAGGTGTGCGTGATAACGATTGGTACATTCAGTCGCATTGCCAGGGCTTTCAGCTTGCGGGGGATTTGGTCCAGCATGTAAATGGTAGAACAGCCACCTTTGATGTTGGAGAATCCATCAATGAAGATAGCTTTGATGCCATACTGACCGGCGTACTTCTCTGCTGTGGAACAGATTTCATCCTCGTCGAGTTCTTCATTGCAGATGTACAGTCGTGCTTTGTCGATACGGGCAAGTTGCGTGTTGATCGCTTTCTCGGTCTCACCATCGCATGGAGCTTCGTCCCACAGGGTCTGATAGGGTATCTGTCCCAAGGATGATACCAGGTATCTGAGGTTGTCGGTCTCTGTCGCTTGGAATGAGAAGAACAGGGCACGATAGTCCTTCTCTACGCAGATCTGCTTGATAAGATTGTGCATGAAAGTGGTCTTACCCATGTTGGTGAAGCCTGTGATAACGACGAGTTCGCCATTGCGGAGACCGCCCAGTTGTTTGTCGAAGTTAGGCCAACCTGTGAACACAAGGTCGCACCCGATGGATGGAGATGAAGGGTCGAGTTTGACGACCGGTTCATCACTCACTAAGTTGTAGAGGTTTGATTTACTCATAGTGGATTTGTGAAATTTAGAAGTGAATAAATGTTTGAAAAATGCTATTGTCTTACTCATATTACTCTTATTACTGATGTTACCTTCTTCGCTTTCTTTTGCGTGCTGCAGGTCGAACCATGGCGGCGGCCTGGGCGATGCAGCGTCGCCACCAGTGTTCATCGTCTTCGTCCTTGTCTTTTCCCCAGCCAGAGGAGGGGTGGCTGCCACCGCCACCACATGACTCGGCGTAGTTGGTAGCCTCGTGAACGTAACGGAGGGCAAGGAGCATGGCTACGTTGACTACATGCCCGCTGTTCTCGGCAAGGTCGTTGAAGCCAGACTTCTCAAGGAGGTCTTGCTGTGACTGGCTGTGGGTGGACAGCACCGGTTCGAGGGCGGCTGCATACATACGATGGTATGTGGAGATGATGTTCTTCTGGAGTATAGTTGCCTCTTTCTCCATGTCATCGCCCAGTACATTCTGCATACGGTCGTGCCGCTCCTGGAGTTCTGCCAGTCGGGCTTTGGCTGCAGCAATGGTATTGTTGGCATCTTCGAGCATCTTGTTGCGGAGTGCCAGCTTATCGTCAATGCCCTCCAGTTCCTTGCGCAATTCCTTCATCTGCTTGGCCAAGTCAGCATTGTCGGCACCTTCCTGACCAAACTGTTTAGCAATAAGGTCGATCTGTTCCTGCACCTTTTCCTTGCGCTCCTGAAGGTTGGCTATCATGGTGGTGATGCCCTTCAACTTGATTTTGGCCCGATGGATTTGGCGGAGCAATCCTTCACGAGTGGTCTCAAGTTCTCTGATTTGCGATACAAGGTCACGTTTATACTCCTCAGTGGAGCGATGACGAGCCTTGGTCTCGGCCATGTTGTCACCTCTCTCAAATCCCCATTTCTTGCTGACCTCCTCATAGAAGGCATCGTGTAGGGCACCGATTATGGCTCGTCCTTCCACTTGGTCTTTGCCAAAATAACTGTGCCAGGAGATTTTATTCTGTTCATTGACGGGTACCACCGCACAATGGATATGAGGGTTCTTCTCATCGAGGTGGACATAGAAACTGATGATATTGTCTTCACCAAAGTGTTTTGCAACGAAGCCATATACATCCTTTGCCCATTCCTCAATATCCTTTTGGCGGGTCAGGTGTGAGTTGTCTGCACCTTTGGAGAGGTTGACCGGCTGATTGCCGAAGGCGAGTTGAAGCATCCGTTCCCTGTTACCGCCAAAGATTAACTGGGCCAGAGTCCGGCAGCGGCGCTTTACGTTTGCACGGGCATTCGGGTCTTTGATACCTCGGGCAACCAGGTTCTCCGCCAACTTCTGGGCTATGGTCTTCGACGTGTCGATAGGTTGCACAATCCCTCCCTTTACCACCTCGAAGTTCAGATGGTAACGAGTCGGATCATAATTCGCCAGCGGGTCGTTGACCTTCTTCTGCGAATGTTGCTCTGTCCAGTTGCGTTGCTGTTCATTACTCTCCAGAGTGGTTATACCCTCGGAGTTAGGACGTAAGTCCATCACTTGTTTTTGTCCTGCCATAATCTCTGATTATTACATTGTAGGTACCCTTAATCTGCCCGAGCTTGCTCCCCGGAGGCCATGCCGAGGAACTCCTTTGGAGGGACTGCCTAATTATTAACGAATGTTAATAGGTATTAGGCTACCCGATTTGAAAAATCGTTCCGTTTTGGTCGTTGGCGCAAGCCTGATTGAAGGGG
>CAMAGM010000161.1 GCA_945833995.1 uncultured Prevotella sp. | reverse complement strand
GATGCCCATACCAAGCAAGTGTCATAAAGACATTGCTTAGTATGAGCAACATTATGGTATAAAGTCCGTTCATCGTTATGCTAAGTTATTTTCACGCAACCAATGCTTACCTTTTGGCGTAAGAAACCATAACAGAACCAAAATACATGGAATACCTACCATGCCCAAAATTATATATGTACCCATTATCAGCTCCTTAGTTTATCATTCATCGCAGCCGCAGCACGACGACCGTCACCCATGGCAAGGATTACGGTTGCTCCACCGCGAACGATGTCGCCACCAGCAAACACCGTTGGACGTGAGCTCTGCATCTGCTCGTTGACAGCGATGGTGTTCTTGCGACCAAGTTCAAGACCTTCTATTGACTTTGGTACGAGTGGGTTTGGCGAAACGCCTACGGCAACAATCACCTGGTCAACGTCTATCGTAACCGTCTTGCCTTCTACAGGCACAGGGCTGCGACGGCCAGAGGCATCTGGCTCACCAAGCTCCATCACCTGAAGCACTGCCTGGCATACGGCGCCCTTCTCGTCGGCCTTGTATTCAATTGGGTTGTGCAGACAAAGGAAGTTGATTCCCTCCTCCTTGGCATGCTTCACCTCCTCAAGACGGGCTGGCATCTCCTCTTCCGAACGGCGATAGACGAGCGTCACCTCCGCACCAAGACGCTTTGCCGTACGGCAAGAGTCCATTGCCGTGTTGCCTCCACCAACAACAATCACCTTCTTTCCAAGGTTGATAGGTGTGTCGGTTGTAGGATTAGCGGCATCCATAAGGTTTACGCGAGTCAGATACTCGTTGGACGACAATATGTTTATTGCATTCTCACCAGGAATGTTCATGAAGTTTGGAAGACCTGCGCCCGAACCAACGAAGATGCCCTTGAAACCACTGTTTTCAAGTTCCTCAACGGAAATCGTCTTGCCTACGATGCAGTCGGTTTGGAAATGCACACCCATCTTCTTCAGGTTCTCTATCTCCACATCAACAATGCGGTTTGGAAGACGGAACTCTGGAATGCCATACTTCAACACTCCACCTATCTCGTGCAGAGCCTCAAACACATAAACGTCGTAGCCCAACTTCACCATGTCGCCGGCAAAGCTCAATCCCGAAGGACCTGAACCTACAACGGCAACCTTGATGCCATTGGCAGGAGCCATTTCGGGCAACGACATCTGGCCACTCTCGCGCTCATAGTCGGCGGCGAAACGCTCCAGATAACCTATTGCCACAGCTGGCTCGTTCATCTTCAAGTGTATGCAACGGCTCTCGCACTGCTTCTCCTGTGGACAAACACGACCACAAACGGCAGGCAGGGCTGAGGTCTGTTTCAGCACCTTGGCAGCACCGAGGATGTTTCCACGCTCAATGTTCTTGATGAACGAAGGTATGTTGATATTCACAGGACACCCCTCAACACAAGTCGGCTTGGCACAGTCGAGACAACGTTTCGCCTCTGTCATTGCCATTTCGAGCGTAAGACCCTTGTTGACCTCTTCCGTACGAGTCGTTGCACGATAGACAGGGTCAAGCTCTGGCATCTGCACACGCTTAATGGCAGTACGCTCCTTTGGCTTCATCGTAGCACGAACTTCCTTGCGCCACTCGGCATTTCTGTCTGTAAGCGTCTCAATTGATTCGTCCTGAGCATCATTAGCTTTAGGTGCTGCTCCATAGGCACACTCCTTGTCAGCCTCTGGCGTTGCCTTGTCAGCCACGCCGCTGAGATGCTCGCTGAAATGTTCCATCTCGTCAATTTCCTCTTTCTTGAACGTTCCCATGCGCTTGAACATCTCGTCCCAATCAACGAGTGCGCCGTCGAACTCAGGGCCGTCGATGCAGACAAACTTCGTCTTGCCGCCTATTGTGAGTCGGCAGGCACCGCACATGCCCGTTCCGTCAACCATGATGGTGTTGAGCGAAACGTCGGTCGGGATATTGTATTTCTTAGTGGTCAGACAAGAGAACTTCATCATTATTGGAGGACCAATGGCAAACACCTTGTCGATGTGCTCCTGCTCGATGAACTTCTCTATGCCGACAGTCACAACACCCTTTTCTCCGTAGGAGCCGTCGTCGGTCATGATGATAAGCTCGTCGCTGCTCTCGCGCACTTCGTCCTCAAGAATGATAAGGTCGCGCGAGCGTCCGGCAATGACCGAGAGGACACGGTTGCCCGCAGCCTTCAAGGCACGCATAATGGGAAGCATAGGAGCCACTCCCACTCCACCGCCGGCACAAATCACCGTACCGAACTTCTCGATGTGTGTTGGGTTACCAAGCGGACCAACCACGTCGGTAACATAATCACCTTCGTTCAACTCACAGAGTTTTGTCGACGAAAGACCTACTTTCTGTACAACAATGGTTATTGTACCCTTCTCAATGTTTGCATCGGCAATGGTAAGCGGCATACGCTCGCCCTTGTTACCTACTCTGACGATGACAAAGTTACCTGCCTTGCGGCTCTTGGCAATCATTGGTGCCTCAACCTCGAAGAGGAATACCTTCTCCGAAAATTGGTGTTTTCTAACAATCTTATTCATTATGTTGAAAATTGAATGTTGAAAATTGAAATGTTCAATTTATAATGTCACATCCCATGTATGGTATGAGTGCCTTAGGCACGCGGATTCCTTCTGGGGTCTGGTTGTCTTCAAGTATCGCTGCAACTATGCGCGGCAGGGCGAGGGCTGAGCCATTAAGGGTGTGGCAAAGCTCTATCTTCTTGTCCTCGGCACGACGATAACGGCACTTCAGGCGATTTGCCTGATAAGTGTCGAAGTTGCTCACCGACGACACCTCAAGCCAACGGCCTTGTGCCTCGGAATAAACCTCGAAGTCGTAGCATATTGCCGACGTGAACGACTGGTCGCCACCGCAGAGCAGAAGAATGCGGTAAGGCAGTTCGAGCTTCTTCAGCAAGCCCTCCACATGGGCAAGCATTTCCTTGTGCGACTCCTTCGAATGTTCAGGCTTGTCGATGCGCACTATCTCTATCTTCGAGAACTCGTGCAGACGGTTCAAGCCACGCACGTCCTTGCCGTAGCTGCCTGCCTCGCGACGGAAACACTGTGTGTAGGCGCAGTTCTTTATCGGCAGATCCTTCTCGTCCAGGATTACGTCGCGGTAGATGTTGGTCACTGGAACCTCGGCAGTGGGAATCAGGTAGAGGTCGTCAACCTCGCAGTGGTACATCTGGCCTTCCTTGTCGGGCAGCTGGCCTGTGCCATAGCCCGAAGCCTGGTTAACCACCGTTGGAGGCATAATCTCAGTGTAACCCGAAGCGCGGGCCTCGTCAAGGAAGAAGTTGATGAGTGCGCGCTGCAGGCGTGCGCCCATACCTATATATACAGGGAATCCGGCACCCGTTATCTTCACGCCCAAGTCGAAGTCGATAAGGTTGTATTTCTTCGCCAACTCCCAGTGTGGCAGCTTGGCTTCCTTGTTCTCGGGATTTACGGTCCAGTTACCCACGGTGTCGTTGCCGTCACATTCCTTCAGGTTGCTCTTCACCACATGGTTGTCTTCGGCAGCAATGCCCTCAGGCACCTCGTCGTATGGTATGTTTGGTATTTGGCAAAGCAGTGTGTTCAGATCCTTCTCGGCATTAGCCATCTGCTCCTGCAGTGCCTTGTCCTGCTGTTTCAGCTCAGCCACCTGTTTCTTTGTCTCCTCGGCTTCCTCTTTCTTTCCTTCCTTCATCAGTGCGCCGATTTTGGCAGCCATCTGCTTTGCCTCCTGCCTTGTCTTGTCGAGCTGCTGCTGCGACTCGCGGCGACGCTTGTCGATGGCAAGAACATTGTCTATTGCTTCCTTTGCACCAGCAAAGCGTTTCTTCTCAAGACCACGAATCACGCGGTCGGTTTCCTCAGTAATGAGTTTCAGTGTAAGCATAATTATGTCTTTATTTGTTTATATTCCGAAATAATGGTGCAAAAGTAAACAAAAAAAATGATTTAACGAAAGAAAACAATAAAAAAACGCTATTATAGGGTTGAAGATTGAAGATTGAAGGTTGAAAGTTGGAGGTTGAAGGTTGAAAGGTGAAGGTTGAAAGGTGAAGGTTGAAAGGTGAAGGTTGAAAGTTGAAAATTGAATCACTACGCATTAGTTACCTGGCGCAGCAATTCAATTTTCAACCTTCAATTTTCAATCTTCTTATCCCTTAATTGCTGCAATGCCAGGAAGCACCTTGCCTTCGATTGCCTCAAGCAGAGCACCACCACCAGTAGAGATGTAAGAAACCTTGTCGGCAAGACCGAACTTGTTTACACAAGCCACAGAGTCGCCACCACCGATGAGAGAGAAAGCACCCTCTGCCGTTGCCTTTGCGATAGCCTCGCCAACGGCACGCGAACCGGCTGTGAACTCCTCGCACTCGAAGCAACCTGCAGGACCGTTCCAAAGGATTGTCTTTGCACCCTCGATGGCAGCGGCAAACTTCTCGCGGCTCTCAGGACCAGCGTCAAGACCATCCCAGCCAGCCTCGATGGCATTGGATGGGAACACCTGAATCTTAGCACCTTCCTTAACAGAGAATGTCTTGAAGTCGTAGCCGGTGCAGCAAACAGAGTCAGTACCGAGAACCAGCTCCACACCCTTCTCAGCAGCCATCTTCTCTACACCGAGAGCAACGTCCAGCTTGTCGAGCTCTACGATAGAGTCGCCAATCTCGCCACCGTGAGCCTTGGCGAAAGTATATGTCATACCACCGCACAGAATCAGCTTGTCAACCTTGCCCAGCAAGTTCTCGATGATGCCAATCTTTGTTGAAACCTTCGAGCCACCCATGATGGCAACGAATGGGCGCTTGATGTTGTTCAGCACGTTGTCAACGGCGTTCACTTCCTTCTCCATCAGATAGCCAAGCATCTTGTTGTCAGCATCAAAGTAGTCGGCGATGACGGCAGTAGAAGCGTGCTTGCGGTGAGCTGTACCGAAAGCGTCCATTACGTAGCAGTCGGCGTAAGAAGCGAGTTTCTTGGCGAAGTCCTTCTGGCGACCCTTCATCTCCTTCTTTGCCTCGTCATACTCAGGAGTACCCTTCTCAACGCCTACAGGCTTGCCTTCCTCCTCAGGATAGAAGCGGAGGTTCTCAAGCAGCAGAGCCTCACCCGGCTTCAGGGCTGCCACCTCAGCATCAGCATTGGCGCAGTCGGCAGCGAACTTAACCTCTACGCCGAGGTTGTCGCTTACGTTCTTTACAATCTGTGCGAGTGAGAGTTCCTTCTTCACCTTGCCCTTTGGCTTACCCATGTGGCTCATCATAATGAGAGCACCACCATCGGCAAGCACCTTCTTCAGTGTAGGCAGAGCACCCTTGATGCGGGTCTCGTCTGTTACATTACCATTCTCGTTCAATGGAACATTGAAGTCCACACGAACAATTGCCTTCTTACCGGCAAAGTTGAATTGATCAATATTCATAATTGTTTTCTATTAAAGTGTATATTTTATGTCCTAACTTCTTTCAATTAATTGCTTAGCGACCGCAAAGTTACAACAAATTATTCAATTCACGAAACATTTCCCCACTTTTTTTCGTTTTTTTGTTTCTCACCAATCGTCATGAACGGTGCCTATCCCATGTTCATTTGGTTGGAATTTGTTGTCGCATGCCGTAA
>CAMAGM010000160.1 GCA_945833995.1 uncultured Prevotella sp. | reverse complement strand
ACAGGCGGTTGCTCATCACACGGAGGAAGAACGAGCCTGTGAGACAGCCGATGGTGCGGAAGATGAAATAGAGCGATGTGGCGAAGGCTGCATCGTTGAGTGACATCTCGTGGCGCTCCATAAACAGCTTTGGCGCGGTGGTGTTTGTGCCTACGTCGATTCCCACATGGCACATTATGCCGATGAACGAGAGCAGGACGATGGGGCGCGACAGGAGTTTCACGCAGTCAAAGACTGACGATGCCTTGCCCTCAGTCTGTGGCTCGTCGATGGGGGTGCTGGAAAGAAGCAATGTGGCAATGACGCCAATTATCATATATATCGGGAAGAGAACCCTCCAGCCGAGGCCAAAGGAAGGAATGGTGGACACGGCTCCCCACATGGCTATATATGGCGCAAGGAACGAGGCTATTGCCTTGACGAACTGTCCGAAGGTGAGCGTGGAGGCGAGGTTGCCCTTTATGACCGATGAAACCAGCGGATTGAGCGAGGTCTGCATCAGGGCGTTGCCTATGCCGAGAAGAGAGAACGACAAGAGCATGAGGGGGAAATTCTCGCCAAACAGCGGAAGCAGAAGCGACACTACGGTAACAGCCAGCGACAGCAGCACCGTGCGCTTGCGGCCGATGCGGTTCATCAACATTCCCGTAGGGACGGAGAAAATAAGGAACCAGAAGAACACCAGCGATGGCAGGATGTTGGCTGTGGAGTCGCTAAGTTGAAGGTCTTCTTTTACATAGTTTGAGGCAATGCCGACCAAATCGACGAATCCCATGGCGAAGAAGCAAAGCATCACGGGAACTATTGCCATTTTATTTGTCTTGCTCATATTGTTTTTTCTGAATATTTTATTTAGTAGTTAATGGAGTTAAAGGAGTTAAAGACAATAGTCTTTTCGCTTCAGTCAAGGAAGAACAGAGGCAAGAACATACGTCTTTAACTCCTTTAACTTCCCATTATAACTTTAACCTATACACTGTTGCCTTTGCCTTACCCTTGACGGTTATCTTGTTGTAAGGCTCTGTGGGGAAGACGAGGTTTGTCATTGCCATCTTTCCCTCGCCGTCGAAGAGTTCCATGCTGCAGCGGTCGATGAAGATGCGGAGTGTCTTTACCTGTCCGTAGGTTGGAGAGGTGACGATGCAGGGGAAGGCATCGCTGAACGACACCTCGCCACTGCGGCGGCGGTCGAAGTCGATGGTCTGCTCAGTGGCATCGTAGGTGATCGTCACCTTCTCTCCCTTGCCGTTGCGCAGCGTGAGCTGATTGTCCTTCACCACTCTTATGTGTGCGTTTTCCTCTTTCTCCTCCACGGGCAGCAACAGGTAGCGCTTGTCGGTATCGACCTTTACCATAGCATGTCCGTCTCCGAGAATCTGTCTTGCTATTTGTGCATTTCCAGCTGTCGCCATCAGCAGTGCGGCAAGGAATGCGATTGTTTTGTTCTTCTTCATATCGTTATTCAATTTTAGTTTTACTCCTTTTTTGTTTAAATCATCCTTGAACTACAATCTCTCTACCTTAACAAGACCAATATCCCATTGGTACTAACAATCCTATAAACTAAAAACCTAAATAACTAAAAACCAAAATAACCAAAAACCTAAAAGTACTATTGTATGACCAAATTGTATGACCAAATTTTCTGCTGCAAAATTACTGTCTTTCCGCCATTAAGGCTTTAAAATATGATACAAAGGATAAAAAATATCGTTCAATGTAACAATTTTACTTGAAAATGTATGTTTTATTGCAGCTTTGTCCTGAATTTACTTATAAATACTTCTAATTGTACGTACCGATGTCTCAACGACTCCGCCATCGACCTCCACTTTATTATATATGGAACCAGGGAAAACAAGGTTTGTCTGTGACATCGAGCCATTTGAAGTGAAGAGCTCAACCGACGACTGGTCGATGAAGAAATGAAGAGTAGCCTCGTTGCCTTCGGTGTTTAGTGGCGCGGTTGCCGATGGGACGGAGAACATATCGGAGAAATCTGTCTTTCCTGTGGCAGAATTCCTTTGAGTAGTTATCTGTCTGTTGGCTGCATTGACCACAACCACATATTTTGCTCCCTCGGCGTTGCTTAGGGTAATGGTAGAGTTTCTGTCGAGCATAACCCTCACCTTCACCTCATAGGCATCGGCTTGTGGGAATGTGGTCTCAGCTGATGTCCACTCTCCGGCAAGAGAGCCTATCTCGCCAACAACACTATTGGCAAGAAGCGGTTTGCCATTATACTCGATGAGCGACAGCTCGCGTGGCAGAGTCATGGCAGAGCACCATGGCGAGGCAGGAACACGGTCGGCATAGAGCCAGTTGTTCATCCATCCTATGAGGACATAACGTCCGTCAGGAGCATTGCTCCAAGTGACACCGGCATAGTTGTCCATACCGTAGTCAAGCCAGAGCGGATAGCTTGCCTCGTCGGCAGTGAATGTGGTGCCGTCGAAGTTGCCTACGAAATACTGCGTCCCAGAACCCATGACAGGTCCACCGGGGTTGACGCTAACGAGAAGCACCCATTTCTCCTTGCCTTTGTAGTTGAACTTGAGAAGGTCGGGACATTCCCACTGTCCCTTGTTGCAGCCAGACTCTGGCGTGGAGAAGGAGCTGAGCCTTGTCCAGTTCTTGAGATTCCTCGAACCCCAAAACTCAATCTCATATTTCCAACCCTTGGCGAGCGACATGATCCACTGTTGGGATGCCTCGTGCCAGAACACCTTAGGGTCGCGGAAATCAGGCTCGCCGGCATTGGCAATTACGGGGTTGCCTTCATATTTCGTGAAGTTCTTGCCGCCGTCGGTACTGTAGGCCAACGACTGCTGCTGCGAATTGCCTGCAGAAGTGTAGAACGCCACCATGGCATCCTTGCCGAAGCCTGCCGTGTTGTCCTTGTCAATCACGGCACTTCCTGAGAATATCATTCCGAGGGCATCGGGAGAAAGTGCCACCGCCTGTTCTGTCCAGTGAAGGAGGTCGGTGCTTGTGGCGTGTCCCCAACTGAGGTTTCCCCATCCGTGACCCTGTGGGTTGTACTGGTAGAACAAGTGCCATGTACCGTCGAGATAGACCATGCCGTTTGGGTCGTTAATCCAGTTTTTCTCAGGAGTGAAATGAATCTGCGGACGGTATAGTTCATTGCGGCTTGACGGTTCGTCGCCAGTTCCCTCGCCAGGTGTTTCGGGCTGCTCTTCCTTAGGATTGTCTATCAGCTCGTTGTGGGACTGCGATATGTCGTCTTCGCTACAAGCGACCATAGCGGCGACACAGAACGCCGTCGCTATGGTCTTGATAATATTGTTTATTCTCATTATATTGCGATATAACAATCTTAAATTATCCAACAGGTTATTCAGTTTAGAATATCCAATCTCCCATCATCTCGTCTTGAGATACTCGAGACTGTTCTTTGCCAATTTCAGGACATTGTCCTGATATGGGTTGTTCTTTGGATGAGCACTCTTGTCAGGTGTGCCATCTGCGTTCTTCAGTGAGAACTCACAACCGCCGTTGCCTATGCAGAGCACAGTGCCCTTGAATTCGGTGTTGCCCTGCTGTGCCTCCCAGACGTTGAGCTGCGAAACCCAGTCAATCTGTGAGTCCCAAGTTCCGAGAGGATAGATGCCATACTTCGACGTTAGCTCCGAATAGCAAGCCTCTTCCTGGTTGCCTATTCCTGTCAGTGCGCTTGGAAGGTTGAAGAACAAGCAGTTGTGGTCTTCTGTCCATCCTGCACCCTTGAATGCGATGAGCTTTGTGCGGTCGGTCTCTGTCACCTCAAGTCCCTTGTAGATTGGGTGGTTGGAGAAGTCCTTCTTGAACTTGCTTCCCGGATGCAGCTGCACTGCCATTCTCCATACGTCAGGATTCCAGCCACCGACACCGGTGCCTATTGCCCTGTCGTTGTTGCGCATCATGCTCTCGTCAATCCTGCCCAACTTAGCGACATATACCGTGGCATGACTCCAAAGCAGCATGCTTCCTCCATTCTTATACCACTCCACGATGTAAGGAGTAGCCGCCGTCACATTGGCAGGCATTTCCCAAACCGCGTCTTCTCCCACACCCTCAAGGTCGCGCAGCCAGAAGAGAACTCTATAAGGCTCGATGTCGTCAGCCGACTTGATGGAAGAGAAAGGAACGAACTGTGCCGTTGGGTAAGTGTCGTGTAGCCACAACCATGCGGAAGCCTCGTCGTCGTCGCCCTTCTCCACAAGTTCCTCTGGAGTGGAATAGATGCTGAGGAAACCTATTGCCGTCTTGCCGATTCTCAGCGATGCGCTTGATGAAAGCGAGGTGCCTTTGGCGTTGACGGCAACAAGAGTCACTTCCCATGTGTCGCCTGTCTTCACGTCGCTGATGGTATAGTTTGTGGTGCTGCCTGACAGTGTCTCCGTGATTGTCTGCTTGCCATTGGTGGCAACGAACTTTATGTTGTCTGCATCAGCCGCCTTGTTCCATTCCACAAGGGCATCGTAGCCTCCTGCCTTGTCAACTTGGCTCATCTGTATGCCCGTTATGCTTGTTGCTCCCTCGCGCATATAGCTTTTCACTATTCCTCTTGAGAAGTTTGTGCCATCGGTGAGCTTGAATACATATTCGTATGGCTCGTTGGTAGGGATGTTCTTGTGTGCGAAGCTTGTTCCGTCAACGGTCTCCGACGACGAGAGCGTGCCATTGCGGTAAATGGTGACGTTCATTGAGAGCCCACTGCCCTGCTGAGGCCATGACCAAACATAGTCGTCGCCCTTCAGCTCGCCACTGATGGCCGTATCATCAGGTGTTGCCACAACCATCTCACTGCGTGTTATGTCGTTGTCCTGACAAGATGTGATGACACAGGCAAGAAGTGTCAGTAATATTATCGATATCTTTTTCATAATTGTTTCGATGTTGATGATGAATTAATAACCTTTGTTCTGGGAATAGAGTCCCGGAACATAATACAACTGGTTGTAAGGCACGGGATAGAACTCGTTCTTGCCCGGAGTGTAGTGGGCATCCTTCAGATACTGTGCGTAGGTCTGTCCGTCGTAAACGTCGTTCTTCTCGGTCTCGAAGTATGCGTTCAAGGTCTTTGAGGCTATACCCCAGCGGCGAAGGTCGAAGTAACGGCCGTTCTCCATTGCCAACTCAAGGCGGCGCTCCCACTGCAGGCACTTGCGTGCTGTCTCCTTATCCTTGAAATATGTGTCGGGATAGAGTGCTATTTCACACTGGTCGGCAGCATACTGGATGTGCTTTGCCACTGAGTTCTTGGCACGCTGGCGGATGTCGTTGATGATAGATCGGGCTTCCTCGAGCTTGCCTGTCTCGATAAGGGCCTCGGCACGCATCAGCATCACGTCAGAATAGCGGAAGACATAGTCGTTCATGTCGAATGCCTGCCATGGGCTGTTGTAAGTCTCACCCTTTGAACGCTGTGGAACTTCCTTCAGTGAGGTGTAGTAGCCATAGGTGTTTGGTGTACGTGAGTTATCCTTTGTAAGGGTGTAAGCCTCCTCATACTTGTATGGGAATGTAGGCATACCAACTGTATGGAAGAGACGTGGGTCCCATTTCTGTGCTGTCGGGGCACCGTTGATAGGATATGCTATCTCCTTGTCGAAGTTGTCGAAGTCGGGCAGTCC
>CAMAGM010000159.1 GCA_945833995.1 uncultured Prevotella sp. | reverse complement strand
CACAACCTTGCCAAGGTTGGGGTCGCGGGTCCGAGTCCCGTTTTCCGCTCTTTTTATTCCCTCTTACCTTTTTTATACAAGGAAAAACAGCTTTTTCAAATGAATTTATATTTAAGATACTTCGATAAGGAGATATTGGTCAACACTGTTGACGACGCAATCAGTTTTTTGGCAGGAATAGATGACATAGGCATGAATCCTCAGCTTGAGAGAGACATTCGTGATTATGTCCGCAGTGACGTTTATTATCCAAAACGCTACAAGATCCGCCCACGTGTATATTTCATCATTATCAAGACCGAGGCTGCCAACATGCAGGACTTCAAGGACAAGAAGGCACTTCATGCTAATCCGGCGGCAAGCTCGCGTGAGCGTACTGTTGCTCCTATCCTCGCACAACTCAATGAGATAAGGCCAGGATGGTATGAGGGTGAGGTGAACTTCAAGCGTGTGCTGCTTGTGCCGGGTACTGGCAAGTTCCAGTATCGCGACACTAATTTTGTAGCCCGTTGCAAGGCTGAGTCAGGCATTGACTGCTATAACCGCATCATCGACTATCTTAGTCAGCATGTTGACAACCGCAGCCAGTTTCCTTCGGCAAAGGGAAAGAATTTCCGTTTTGAGTATCTTGGACTTGCCATAGAGCAGGCCGATAACGTAATTTAGCCGAAGCATTATTTCAAATCGGGAGGTTGTTGCAGTGAACAAGGTAATGCTCATAGGCAATGTAGGACAGGAGCCGGAAATTCGCTATGTTGATAGTGACGTAGCGGTAGCCCGCATCTCCCTTGCCACGTCAGAGCGTGGATATACCTTGCAGAATGGCACTCAGGTGCCCGACCGCACTGACTGGCATACTGTGATTCTTTGGCGTAAGCTTGCCAAGATTGTCGAGGAGTTTGTGCATAAGGGAGACAAGCTCTATATCGAGGGGCGTCTGCGCTATGTGTCGTACAACGACAAGCAAGGCGTAAAGCGCATGGCCACAGAGATATGGGCGGAGAACATGGAAATGCTCTCTCCCCGTAAGTCAACCGACGAGACTCAAATGAATTAGATTAACTGATGATAGAGAATACTCTTATTACGGATTTTTTAGCAATGCTTGATAACGTGCATCTTATGGCTCCAACGATGGGGGTGTATTTTGCCGCGTTCTTGGCATGTCTGTTGCTTGTCCTTTCGGGTTTTGCCTCTGGCTCAGAGATAGCGTTCTTCTCGTTGTCGCCATCGGACATTAACGAGCTTGAGGAGTCGCGTCAGGACCCCGACCAGCGTATTCTTGACTTGCGTGAGGATTCTGAGCGCACGCTTGCCACCATACTCATCACTAACAACCTCGTCAATGTGACCATCATCATGCTCTGCAACTATGTTTTTGCACACATAGTTGATTTTGGCGATGCCTATTGGTTGCAGTTCATTTGCCTAACAGTACTTTTGACTTTCATCCTGCTTCTTTTTGGTGAGATAATGCCGAAGGTGTTTTCTGCGCAGCAGCCTCTGACATTCTGTCGCCGTGCCGTGGCGGGCATCAAGATCTGCCGCAAGATATTCTATCCTTTCGCCACTATCCTGCTCCGTTCGGGCATTCTTGCCTCAAAGGTGGTGCAGAAGGAGAACAAGGTGTTGAGCGTTGACGACTTGGAGCAAGCTCTGGAACTTACTGACAAGGAGGACATCAAGGACGAGAAAAACATGCTCGAGGGCATAGTGCGGTTTGGCGATGAGACGGCAAAGGAAGTGATGACCAGCCGGCAGGATGTTGTTGACCTTGACATGCGTTCCACTTATCCAGAGGTGCTGAAATGTATTGTTGACAACAACTATTCGCGAATTCCCGTATATCAAGACAATATCGACAACATAAGGGGCGTGCTATATATCAAGGACCTCTTGCCACATCTTGGCAAACAGGCAAATTTCCGTTGGCAGTCGCTCATTCGTCCACCTTATTTCGTTCCTGAAACAAAGAAGATTGACGACCTCTTGCGTGAGTTTCAGGACAACAAGGTGCATATTGCCATTGTGGTGGACGAGTTTGGAGGCACCAGCGGCATTGTCACCCTTGAGGATATTCTTGAGGAGATTGTAGGTGAGATAAACGATGAGTACGACGAGGAGGAGAAAAGCTATGTCCGTGTCAATGCCAATACTTATATATTTGAAGGAAAGACGCTTTTGAGTGATTTCTACAAAGTGTTGGATGGCTCCGACGATGAGTTTGGCGACGTTGAGGGCGATGCCGACACCCTTGCCGGTCTGCTTCTTGAGATCAAGGGCGAGTTCCCCAAGATAGGCGAGAAGCTGTCGCTGCACAATTATACCTTCACCGTTCTTGAAATGGACGAGCGCCGAATCTCGAAGGTGAAGGTAGTTGTAGGAAAAGACAGTAGTGCCGCTAAAAAGTAATCCTGCCTCTTATTTAGTATCTATTAATACGCAGTTTTCCGGTATTGTTGTTGTTTCTTTGTACCAACATTCAGGAATTTCGGATTGATTGTCAAATTTAGAGTTGCTTGAGATAGGGAAATAAGGATTTACTTTAGGGTCTGTAGTGCTATCACCTTTGTAAAATCCATATTTGTTTGTGAAATAATAGTTCCACAAGTCTGGCATTGTTCCCGCATCCGTTTTCTTTATTTGATAGAACATATTGTCAATCCTTATCACCGTGTTGCATTTCTTGAAGCGATTGTCTTTAGTTATGCCCTCGCTTTCGTTGATGAACAAACCGCCGTTTAGTCTCAGATTGCTGCAACCGCCGAGTAGTTGCTTGTAGTTGGCGCACAACTGTTGGTGGGCAAAGAAACCATCAGACAATGAGGTCAACGATTTGCAGTTTCTCATAAATCCCTGTAGCGTCTTTACCTTTGCTTGGTTTTTTAGGAGTGTGGCTGGAACTGTGGTGAGCGCAGTACAATCGCGGAAAGTGCAGTACATTGACTCCAAATTCGTCAGTTGGTCAAAAAGACCTTGTGGAATTTCTGTCAATTTCTCACATCTATAGAACGTGCAGTTGGTTTGTGTCGCATCACCGAAAAACTCGAAGGCGTCGGGGCTAATCGTGGTAAGTCCTGTGCCGTAGAACATTGTTGACAAGTCGTCTTTCCCAGTGTAAAGTATAGGAGTGTCGATGCTATAGAGCATTTGCCCATTGTTGTTGTCAAGTGTGTCTGATAGTGCAGAATTCGTTGCGCTACAAGTCTGGGTAGGATATTTGCCGAAGTTGAACTCCGGTATCTGTTGCGATTCACTGTCGGTTTGTAGCGACAATATCTTCACCTCGTATGTTCCTGCTGTCTTGTAGGTATGTTGTCTATCGTTGCTATAGAGATATTTTTCTGCAATTGTGCTTGCCGACTTGTCTCCCCATACTATAGCCATTGGTGCAGGTGTTGCACCCGTAGCCAAGGGGACATTGAATGTCTGGTTTTCCTCGGTTGTCTTTATTGTGAATGACATCTCGCTTACGTTGATGTTCACATCTGCCGAGTTCTCCTCCCCATCCTGATTTGTGAATGTAAGTCTGTATGTTCCACTACCTTTAAGGCTCTTTGGGTCGGGCATTACCTTGAACTTGGCGAAACAGGCATCAATGGAAGGTTCGTCCCATGCAGCTCCACTGCAGTCGGCTGTCTCATACCAGCCGTCGATTGAAATTTCAGCATCGTTGACCTCGTTGTCATTCTTTAATTGCAGCTTTGCCGTTTCAAAAGCCACATCATTATATGATTTCACCTTTATTATTCCTGCAATGTCGAAATCTTGTTGCCATGCGGTGAAGCCATAGCTATGCCCTGTTAGGTTGCCGATGCTTTGTTCCAATGCAGAATCGGATTGCCAACCCTCGACTCTGTCAACATTGAATGTCACGGATTGTTCTCCGAGTCGTATGTATATGTTGTGCTTATATCCTTGTTTTAGATTGTCCAATCCTGTCAGTTCAGAGAATTTTGTTATTTCCGTGCTATTATTGTCATCCTCCACACTGTATGTTAGCTTTACGTAAAGTGTAACGTCCTCGTCAGTAGGGGTAGGGGCAATGAAGAACTCTTTTCCTATCCGTTGCGCGTTGATTTCTGCCATGATTGCATCACCACAGGCAGGAACCTCAAGGTTGGAGGTGTTCATGTAATGGCTTGAATATGTTTCCAAGTCCTCTTCCTTAGTTGCGTCCTTTACGTCGTTGTGTCCACTCCACGTCCATGTGTCAATGCCAGTCTGTGGTCCATTGTGGCTTGCCTCCACATAGCTTGCCTTTGCGTTAGAGCTCGGTAGGAAAAGGGTCATGTCTTTCAGTATTATTCTCTGATTTATCATGTTGTCTTTCCAAACGTATAGTGACAAACGGCTTAGAAGGTGCTTGAAAACCAGTCCTACGTCCTCTCTTGTCCCATCGGTATTTCTGGATGTAGCGACATCAGACAAAAGATAGTCAATGCCACTTTTCCCTGCGGAGGAATTGTCAATAGTTTGTACGACAGGAATGTTGGTAATTCTCATTATTCCGTTTTCGTAGCTTGCCACTTCTGCCTCCTCCGATGGGGCAAATCCCACGAAGTCATAGTTCTTGCCACTTGTCCAGAAAACGGTCTCGTCGTAAGTCCATGAGCCACTGCCTGCGTCCCATCTCAGAATCCTGTAGCCACCATTGCTAAAGGCGTTGGTCGCATTGGAGGAATCATAGGTGTTGGAGTCATACATTTCACCCCAAACCTTTATTCCATAAGGTTTTAGGCCATTTACTCCTACAATGTCACCAGTTGCGCTTCGCGTTGAGGCGTTGGCAACGAATGGTTCTCTAAACTGTATTCTTTGGTTGTCCTTTTCCGCGACGATGTCTATTGGCTCAGTCGTAGAACAGGCAAGGAGCGTAAGGGCTATCAATAGGTAAAATAGGGTATGTGTTATTTTCATAAAGATAGTTTCGTTATTTTTTTACTGCAAAAATAATGCTTTTTGTTGTAACAACCAAATAATATTGAAAAAAAGTACAAAAAAAAATCCTGAGACATAGTCCCAGGATTCTAATGTGTATAATAAAATGATGATTAGCTTTACAGCTTTTATTATTCTGCTGCAGGTGCTTCCTCTGCTGGTGTCTCAGCAACAGGAGCCTCTTCTACTGGTGCCTCCTCTGCTGGTGCCTCAGCAACTGGTGCGTTCTCAGCAACAACAGTAACAGGAATCTCAACAATAACTTCCTTGTGGAAGTGTACGGTTGCTACGTAGTTACCAACCTTCTTGATGTCACGCATAACGATAATCTTGCGATCTACCTCGTGGCCGAGCTTAGCCAACTCTGCTGCAACGTGAGCTGCTGTAACCGAACCGTAAGTAACGCCTGTTGCGCTAACTTTGGCTGCGATAGTGAGAGCTACGCCAGAAATCTCGTTAGCCTTCTGCTGTGCTGCATCCTTGATGGCAGCCAGCTTGTGAGCCTGCTGCTTGAGGTTCTCTGCCAAAATCTTCTTTGCTGAAGGAGAGGCGATAACGCCTTTGCCCTGTGGGATAAGGTAGTTGCGACCATAGCCAGACTTAACGTTGACGATGTCGTTCTTGAATCCCAAGCCGATGATATCTTCTTTCAGTATGATTTCCATATATGTATCCTCCTCTTTTATTATTTCATCAAGTCAGTTACGTATGGGAGCAGTGCAATCTGGCGGGCACGCTTGATTGCCTGAGCCACGCGACGCTGATACTTCAGTGAAGTACCGGTGATGCGGCGTGGGAGAATCTTACCCTGCTCGTTAAGGAACTTCTTGAGGAACTCAGGATCCTTGT
>CAMAGM010000158.1 GCA_945833995.1 uncultured Prevotella sp. | reverse complement strand
TATCTTTGTAATAAGCTCTGCTGGCATGTGAATTGTCGGCAGAGCTTGCTTTTTTATGCTTTGACCTATGTCAAAAAAAAAGATAGCTGAAGGTTTGGGTGGCTCAAAATGTTGCCCATAGCGTGGAAAAGCTATAACTTTGCACCCGCATAATAACAAATGCAGTAGATTTTGGTTTTTCATTAGGTTTGTATTTATTATAATTAAAAAACACAATTATGATGGATTTTCAAATGACGTCGGTATTGGTAATGGTCTTGGCAATAACGGTGCTTGGCATCGTAATGTTGAAGAACACCACCGTTCGTTGAAAAAGTGCGGAGTGAGTGATCATACCGCACTTTTTTATTGAAAAAGTGCCAGTTTTCGACCAAAGTAGCCCAAAAAGCCACTTTTTATCATATATTTAACTTAATATAAAGTAAGAAGTTGCAGATATTTGAAGAAATCTGAGTAAATTTGCACCTAAAATTTAAAAACACAATTGATGAGAAGACAATTATATTCTCTTTGCATGCTCATTTGGGCTGCTATATTGATGGCTTCATGCCTCAACTCCGATGACGACAACACGTACTATGACGATGCCGCGATAACAGCATTCTCGCTCTCGGGAGCTAACATGACAAGGCATGCTACCTCGTCGTTGGGTGAGGACTCGACATACGTTGAGTACAGCACTGAGGTAAGTAGTTACAATTTTGTGATTGACCAGCTGAAGTCAATTATCTACAATGTCGATTCGCTGCCCATTGGCACCGATGCGGCAAAGATTATCTGCAACTATTCGACGAAGAACGGCAGCTATGCCGCATTGAAGTCGCTTACGAGTGACTCCTTGGTATATTTGAGTACCTCTGATACCATTGATTTCTCCAAACCACGCACAGTTACCGTCTTCTCGACGAGCGGACTCAACAAGAAGGACTACACTATCACTGTAAACGTCCATAAGGAGGCTGCCGACTCGTTCAAGTGGGAGCAATATCCCGACTGCATTGCCTTGGCTACGCTCACGGATATGAAGGCTTACTCGCTCAACGGCGACATCATCGTCATGGGCACGTCTGGCGAGGGAACAAGGATCTTCCGCACCAACGCATCCACGGGAAGGACGTTCACTGAGGAATCATCCACTCTTGGCGGCGAGGCATACAGGAACGCTGTCGTGAATGGCGGCACTCTCTATGTGCTTGACGGGAAGACACTGAGAAAGACCACTGACGCAAGGACATTCGTGACAGTTTCTGACGACGCGCCTATAAGCCGACTCGTAGCTGCCAGCGACAATGAGGTCTATGGCCTTTCCGCCGACAATACCTTCATGGCATCCAGCGACGGTTGCCTTACATGGAAGGCGGAGAAGATGGACAGTGAGGCAAAGTTCGTACCGCGTGAGGATATCTCCTATGTCTGCCGCGACTACAAATACAGCAAGAATACGCAGGATGTAATACTCGTGGGCAATCGCCCAGATGCCGCCACTGCCACCGACTCGCTCGCCGTGGTGTGGCGCAAGATTGTGGAGAACGATGCCGACAGCGAGGAAGGGAAATGGGCGTATATGAACTATGACAGCTCAAGCCGTAATCCTCTGAAGAGCCTGCAGGGACTTACCATCGTCAAGCATGGCGAGTATGTTCTTGCCTTGGGCGGCAAGGGTATCGGCGGCTGCAAGGAGTCTGCATTCTCAAACATCTATGTCAGTATCGACGGAGGTCTCTCCTGGGGCACCGTCTCAGGCATAGCCTATCCAAGATACTTCGACAATAGTGCTGGGGCAATGGGAGTTTGTGCCGACGACGAGAACCACATTTGGATAACGCTCAACAACACTGGTCAGGTGTGGCGCGGTAGGCTCAACAAGGTTGTTTGGCAGCAATAACACCCCTGCGCTATGAAAGCCTTGATGATAGCTGCTTTGCTGCTTGTAGCCTCGTTGGCAATGGCACAGGACGACCCCGAATACAAGATGGAGATTGGTGGCGGTGTCGGACTGATGGCATATCAGGGCGACTTCAACGGAAACCTCTTCAAGGGAATGCAGCCAATGGCTACGCTCACTGCCCGCCTCAAGCCAAACCCCAGGATGGCATGGGCGTTGAACATAGGGATGGGGAAAATAAAAGGAGATAGCGGCAATGCCGACAATTACTATCCCGAACTCACCGATGCACGGCACTCGTTCGGCAATCTTCTCGTCGATGGGGATGCGAGGTTTGAGTATAACTTCTGGCCTTACGGAACAGGAAGGGACTATCGCGGTGCGAAGCGACTGACGCCTTTCATAACGTTGGGAGTCGGGATGACCTTCGCCGACACCGATGCCGGAAGTGTGGTGTGCGTCAATTTCCCTATCGGTGGAGGTGTGAGATACAAGCTCTCCAAACGCCTCAACCTCACCGCCGAGTGGACGATGCACTTCTCAACGAGCGACAAACTCGACGGCATAGCCGACCCCTACGGTATCAAGAGCAGTGGAATGTTCAAGAACAAGGACTGCTACAGCATGCTGCTCGTGGGCTTGACATACGACATTTGGGCTAAATGCCGCACTTGTCATAACGATGACGATTAATATCAACATATATATATGGTAGAAAATATTGATAAGAGTAGAATACCTGAGCACGTTGCAATCATCATGGATGGCAACGGCAGATGGGCAATGCAGCGTGGGAAGGAGCGCAGCTATGGCCATCAGGCTGGCGTTGAGGCTGTTAGGCGCATCACGTCAGAGTGTACGAGGCTCGGAGTAAAATATCTCACACTATACACCTTCTCGACGGAGAATTGGAACCGTCCTGCCGATGAGATAGCTGCCCTAATGGGCCTTGTGCTAACCTCGCTTGAGGACGAGATATTCATGAAGAACAATGTCAGGTTCCGTGTCATTGGCGACCTCTCACGCCTTCCCCTCCAGGTGCGCGAGAAACTGAACGCCACAATGGAGCGCACTGCCGCCAACAGCACGATGACCATGGTTGTCGCGCTGAGCTATTCGTCGCGATGGGAACTAACCGACGCCATGAGGCAGATAGCGCGCGAGGTGTCGGAGGGCAAGCTCGCTCCCGATGCCATTGACGAGCAGGTGGTCTCAAGCCATCTTGCCACGAGCTTCATGCCCGACCCCGACCTTCTCATACGCACGGGAGGCGAGGTGCGCATAAGCAACTATCTCCTTTGGCAGATCGCCTATAGCGAGCTGTATTTCTGCGACACGTTCTGGCCTGATTTCGGTGAGGCAGACCTTCACAAGGCAATAGCGTGCTATCAGGGCAAACAACGTCGTTTCGGACTCACGGAGGCACAAGTAGAAAACAACAACGAAAACGAAAATAAGGAAGAATGAGTACTTCTAAGCAAAAGACTTATATAATAAATAAGGTGGTGGCACTGCTCGTCGTCATGCTATGCTCCGCCATTTCGACGAAGGCACAGGATGTCATCGTCAATCCCGAGATATCCTATGCCGGAACACCTCGCACCTGCATCGTGGGAGGACTCTCCGTGAAGGGTGTTGAAGGCTATGAGGACTATGTGCTTACGGGTCTCTCTGGACTCTCCGTGGGACAGGAGATAAGTGTGCCGGGACAGGAAATCACCGAGGCGGTGAAACGCTATTGGCGACATGGACTTTTCTCCAAGGTGAGCATCTCTGCCGACTCCATCGTAGGCTCTAAAATATATCTTTGCTTCAACCTCGCATTGCGACCGCGCGTCAGCACCATCAACTACTATGGCATAAAGAAATCAGAGCGTGAGGACATGGAGGCGAAGCTTGGCATCATGAAGGGTTCGCAGATTACCCCCAACATGATTGACCGTGCAAAGATTCTCGCAAAGAAGTATTTCGACGACAAGGGATATAAGAACGCCGACATAAACATCATGCAGCGCGACGACGTGACTGGAAAGAACCAGGTGATTCTCGATGTCTATATCGACAAGAAGGACAAGATGAAGGTGCGCTACATCTTCATCGATGGCAACGACAACCTCTCGCTGTCGAAAATCAAGGGTGGACTGTTCAAGAAAGGTGTTTTCTCAAAGACACACGAGGCTGGAACGCTCGGCTCGTTCCTGAAATCGAAGAAGTTCACCCCTGAGCGCTACGAGAAGGACAAGCAGAACCTCATCGACAAGTACAACGAGTTGGGCTACCGCGACATGACCATTGTGCGCGACAGCATCATCAACCACGACGAGAACCACGTCAATATCTACATAAAGGTTGACGAGGGACAGAAATACTATCTCCGCAACATCACTTGGGTGGGCAACACCGTGGTTACTTCAGACTATCTCAACCTGCTTCTCGGAATGAAGAAGGGCGACGTCTATAACCAGAAGGAGATGCGCAAGCGTCTCTCCGAGGATGAGGATGCCGTGGGCAACTACTATTGGAACAACGGCTACCTCTTCTATAACCTCCAGCCAACGGAGGTCAACATCGTGGGCGACTCCATCGACGTGGAGATGCGCATCACTGAGGGACAACAGGCCCATGTTAGCCATGTACGCATCTATGGTAACGACCGCCTCTACGAGGATGTCGTACGCCGTGAGATGAAGGTGAAGCCAGGCGACCTCTTCTCCAAGGATGCCCTCATGCGTACCGCACGTGAGATTGCCTCCATGGGATTCTTCGACCCTGAGAAGGTCAATCCTGACATACAGCCAAACTACGAGGACGGAACGGTTGACATAAACTGGCCTCTTGAGCAGAAGTCAAACGACCAGGTGGAGTTCTCACTCGGTTGGGGACAGACGGGTGTCATAGGACGAATCTCGCTGAAGCTCAACAACTTCTCTATGCGCAACCTGTTCGGTAAGAACTCCATGCACCGAGGCATCATGCCTATTGGCGATGGTGAGCAGCTCGCGCTCTCTGCGCAGACCAACGGTTCCTACTACCAGTCGTATTCCATAAGCTACTCTGCTCCATGGTTTGGCGGCAAGCGACCCAACGCCTTCAATATCGGTGCCTACTACTCTAAGCAGACCGACGTGAACAGCAACTACTACAATAGTTCGTGGATGAACTCCTACTATAACTATTATGGAGGCTACGGCTCACTCAACAACTACTACAACAACTACGAGAGCTATCTCGACGACGACAAGTATGTCCAGCTCCTTGGCTTCTCGATAGGTTGGGGTAAGCGCCTGCGCTGGCCTGACGACTATTTCCAGCTCTCCATGTCGCTCTCCTATCAGCGCTATATGCTCCGCGACTGGCAGTACTTCATCATCAGCAACGGTAACTGCAACAACATCAACCTTGGCATAACACTTGCCCGAACAAGTACCGACAACCAACTCTTCCCACGTCGTGGTTCAGAGTTCATGGCTTCTGTCACGCTCACTCCACCATGGTCGGCATTTGACAACAAGGACTATGCCAACCTTGCCAAGGATTACAATTCCGCCACCTATCAGGAGGAGCAGCAGGAGAAATATCGTTGGATAGAGTACCACAAGTGGAAGTTCAAGTCGAAGACCTACACCGCGCTCACCAACGGACAGAAATGTTTCGTGCTCATGACCCGTGTGGAGTTGGGTATTCTCGGCTCTTACAACAAAGACAAGAAGTCGCCGTTTGAGACTTTCTACGTCGGTGGTGACGGTATGAGTGGCTATTCTACTGGCTATGCCCAGGAGACCATCGCTTTGCGTGGTTATGAGAACGGCTCGCTCACTCCTTACTCGGCTCTCGGCTATGCCTACGACCGTTTCACCCTCGAGCTCCGCTATCCGTTCATGCTCGGCAATACCACCATCTATGGTCTCGGATTCCTTGAGGGCGGTAATGCTTGGTACGACACAAAGAAGTTCAATCCATTCGACATGAAGCGTTCGGCTGGTGTCGGTGTGCGCATCTTCCTCCCGATGGTCGGTCTTATGGGTATCGACTGGGCATACGGTTTCG
>CAMAGM010000157.1 GCA_945833995.1 uncultured Prevotella sp. | reverse complement strand
CCCTTAATGCCTACAACAAGACCGACAAACCTTTCATTGTCCCATGCGACGACTACAAGCAGGCTAACGACCAGGTGATAAAGACCATGAACGACCTCGGTCTCAATCCCGACACCGTTCGCGAGGAGATATATGCCGGTACCCTCGTAAAGTATTTTATAGAGCATGCCTTTGGCAACAAACTTGTGGCTAAGTGGCACAACAAACCGGGCACGAAGGAGGGCGTTGCCGATTTCGACGAGAATCTCTCCACCATCATGGAACTTGGCCTTAGAGGTCTGAGCGAGGAAGCCAAGGCTAATGCCAAGGCGGGTGAAAACCTAACAAACATCGTGGCTGGCTCGGAAAACAAGTTGCTCAACAATACTTATATCTGCGTAACGAGATACTACTACGCCAATGCCGAGGAGTTCAATGCAACCTTCATTGAACCTCTGAAGCGGAAACTCGAGAAATCCGACAACCTCTTGGTGTCGGCGGCATTGAAAGGTGCCATCGAGGCAGCTACGTCGTCTCTCAAGGGATACTTCGTAAGTGTCAACGCCTATCTGTTCCGTCTTGAGTGGAACAAAGACCTCTACAACGATTTCTACACCAACAAGTGGAACGACCCGAAGAAGTTCTTCGACACATCTAATTATAAATTAATATATGTGGGAAGGTCGGGCAAACGTGTGCCGGCTTCTCTCTCCATGAAGCGCGACGCCAACGATGCCGAGCTCCTCCGACGGGCTGTGGTGCGCAGTACCGACGCGGCTTTTGCCGCCCTTCAGCGCGACTACGAAGAGTTCCGTCCCATGAGCTCACTCCATGTCATCGACGGCAAACTCGCCGCATATATCGGCACTAAGGAAGGCATCAAGGAAGGCGACAAGTTCGAAGTTTTCGAGGCTGTGGTGTCGGAGGAAGACCCAAACATGATCGACTGGAAGCCTGTTGGCAAGATTAAGGTAGCGAAGAAAGGTCTTTGGGACAACCGCGAAGGTGCCGGCCAGCCCATCGAAGGCAGGGCTTACGACAAGAAGGAGGAACAGTCCGGCAACAGCAGTCTCAAATGCACTTTCTTTGAAGGCAAGGTAGGGAAATTAGGCGAAGGAAACCTCATAAGGCTGGTGGGGAAGTAATGATCTCCGCTGGACTCCCAAAGAAAGGTAAAACAGAACTATCACTTTAAATAAGAAACAATATGAATAGAATTTTTGTCTTAATCTTCTCAGCACTGTTGTCGTTAGGTGTTTCAATCAATGCCAACGGAAAGGAACGTGTCGTTCCATTCAACTATGAGCTGTCTGTGGTTCAGGAAGGCAATTCCGCTACTTCAGGACATAAGATTTTCAAGGTTTGGAGTTTTGGAAAGAAGAGCGACCTCACAGACGAAATTTGTATGCGTAATGCCATCCACGGAATACTTTTCCGCGGCTTGACATCTGAAGACATGGGTACGCAAGGCAGCGTCTCTGCCCTCGTCCCCGATGGCTACGAGAGCCATCACGACTATTTCGACGCTTTCTTCGCCAGCGGCGACTATCTCCAGTTCATACAGCCTGTCAGCAAGGGAGCGCAGCAGGCGGGTGATGTGGTGAAGATGAAGAAAGACTACAAGGTCGGACTCCTCGTGCAAGTCAATCTCTCCGCCCTTCGCAAGCGTCTTGAAAAAGACGGCATCACCAAGGGTGTAAGAAGTCTGTTCAAATTCTAACTCAACTTAAACTCATAGAATCCAAAAAATATGAAAAAAATTTTCCTTGCAGCATTTGCCTGCCTAATGACTTTTGTGGCTTATGCACAGACAGCCACCATGCCCACAATCATCGTATTCCCTGACGATTCGTGGATGAACGACAATGGTTACATGCGTACCTTCAACAACGACGGCGAGACGGAATATTTGCCAAACTATGGTGACGCTTTCGTGAAAAACCGCGAAATCACCACAGCAGTTCAGGTCGTGCAGAAGGTTCTGGCGGAAAGAGGTTTCCAGCACGAAGACCTTCAGAATCTACTGAAGGACATGAAGCGTGAACGCGCCGAAGAGATGGCAAACAGAATGGATGGCGACGGCTTCGACAAGGGTGCCATGGACGAACTCCTGCAGCAGGCACGTCCCGACATCCGTGTGGATATCGACTTCGCTGTCACTCCTTTCGGTCCACGAAAGAACATCTCTTTCCGCATGAAGGCTGTCGATGCCTACTGCAACGACCAGATTTCATCGTGCGAGGGCATCTTGGAGGGAACCATGGACCCGTTGGACCTTGCTTTCCGTAAGCTGGTGGTAGGAAAGATGGACGAGTTTTGCGAGCAGATGGTAACATACTTCCAAGACCTTCGCGACAACGGACGTCAGATCACTGTCGTCTTCCGTGCCGCCGACGGTGCCGGCATCGACCTTCTCCGCGATGAGATAGGTGACGACGACGACACTTACAGCGACTTCCTCTACAACTGGATACGCAAGAATGCCGTAAACCGGGCTGCAAAGAAGGGTCGTCAGACAAAGAAGATGTGTGAGTTCAAGAATGTCCGCATCCCATTCCTCGATGAAGACATGATGCCTATCGAAGCCGACACATGGGCAAAGGGAATCCGCAAGAAGTTCAAGGCTGAGACCGGCATAAAGATAGGTAAGGGACAAGGCAACACCCTCGGTCGTGCCAACTTCCTTATAGGCGTTGAATAAAAGAAACGGGAAAAATATGAACATAAAGAAAATCTTTTCACTGGCGTTAGCGTCTTTTGCCATGCTGCCTATGTCCGCACAGATTATGTTGTCTCCATGTTTCGACTCCACCATCGGCGGTCTTACAGACAACAATATGGCTATCGTGGAAGGACGTCTGCGTAATGTCATTTCGAGCTGTGGCGCAGAGAGTGGCTACGGCGGACGGTTTGTGCTCGGATGCAAAGTCGCCGCCTTGCAACGCGAAGTGTCGGGGACGAAGCTCATCCAGACCCTTGAGGTCACATTCACCATCGGCGACAACGTGGCTAACGCCTGCTTCGGGTCCACTTCCGTGGAATGTTCCGGCATCGGCAACACCGAGGGGCAGGCTATGACTTCTGCGTTGAAGAACATCAAGGGTGGTCCTCAACTCAGGAATCTTGTCAACGAGGCAAAGTTTCGCATTATTGACTACTATGAGAAAAACGGCCGTGGCATCATCATGAAGGCTCGCACCTTGATAACAAACCACAACTGGGAGGCTGCCCTCTTCGAACTGACACAGATTCCGCAGGAATGTTCTCACTATCCCGAAGCCCTCAAGATGATGAACACTGTCTATGAGGCAAACCTCGACCACGACGCGGCACGCATCCTCACGGTTGCGGAGGCAATGTGGGCGGCAAATCCTTATCCTGAGAATGCGGCAGCAGTCATGGCAACCCTCAGCAGGATTGAACCCGACGCCGCCTGCTATCCCAAGGCACAGGCTCTCATCAAACGCGTGGAGACTCGTGTCAAGGCCATCAACGAGCGCGACTACCAAGACCAGAAAGCAATGGAGAAAGCGCAGCTCTCTATGGAGCGACGTCGGATGGACACGGCTGCCGACATAGAGAAACGCCGATTGGCCACTGTTGCTGCAGTAGAGAAGGCACGCATTGCCGCCTGTCGTGATGTCGCCGTGGCTTATGCCCGCCGTAAGGTTCAGATAAACAACTACTATCGGAGATGGTAATAAAAAAAAATCGATATGAATAAAAAAATAATAAAACTTATTTGCTTGACCGCAGCAGGAATAATGTTTACTGCCTGTGGTCCCAAAATCTACACTTCAACGTCTGCCTATAGGCAGCTTGAAACAGAGGTCGTGAAAAACGACTTGGACGGTCATGTCACCCTCAAAGTGTATGGAAACGGCATCAACGAAGACGATGCCATAGACCAGGCTATGCGCAATGCTGTCAACGAGGTTACGTTCAAGGGCATCGTAAATGGCAATGGCACAAGGAACGTGCCACCCATCTTCAGCAATCCTAATGTAAAACTCGACAATCAAAACTATTTCGACGACTTCTTCCTGAGAGACTATCGCAAATATGTGCAAGTCGTGCAAAAAGTAAAAAAGATGAAGGGATTCGGCAGCAGTGAGCGCGTAAACCTCGGTGTCATTCTCGAGGTTGACATAAACAGATTACGACGCCATTATCAAAACGATGGGCTTCTGAAATAATTTTATATTTTCTCAAATCATTTATTAACATTAAAAACATATTTAACATGAAAAATCTATTGAAAATGATGTCGCTGATTGCGGCAGTGATCTTTGGATCGATGGTTATGTACTCATGTACTACCGAAGACGACGAGAACGAGAACGGCGGTGACGACGGCGGCGATACCCCATCTCAGATTCAAGGTCCGAAATGGGTATTAGTGGATATTGATGCCACTATTTTCACAAAAGAGGATCTCAAAAAGGCGAATGAAAACACCGTCTATAAAATCGACAGTCTGGAAATTATAGCAAAAAAGAATAAATGTTACGGCTACTTCTCTCAAACGGTAGATAATCCGGGTGACGCATGGGATGGAGGACATTTCCTGTACCGTTTTGAAATCACAAAGATACCTCAGGAACTTGAGGGCGGTGGCAAGATAGCACTCTACAGCAAGGCAACTCTGCCAGAACATTACGGTGCTAAAGACAATCATAACGATTATGCCCAATGGAAATATTTCCACTGCCAATGCTATGCAGATTGTCGAATCGACGGAAACAAGATTCGTGTTCCCGAAGAAGAATGGGACAAGTGTGGAGGCTATAACTTGCCAGTCGTACAGATGAACAACAACGAACCTGACATCTACGAAAGCGAGGCAACAATTATCGGAGATGTGCCAAAGGGGAAAAAGGCTGGAGATAAAATAAAATTAATCATAGGATATAATCAATATGGTGCCAATGGTAAGGACTTGGCCGCCACATACACATACGAGTGGAGAGAATGAAGAAAAAATACATAAACTACGGTCGAGGCGTAGGTCAGTTCCGCGAGGAGCATGGCCGCGCCACGACCTATCTCACCTTCCTTATCTGCGCCATCGTGCTCAGTGCCCTACTCTATGCTGCCTATTGGATTAGCATGAAGTGAGGGAAATTATAATGTGTGCGAAAATAAGTGTCAGCATGACAGTAACGTGACAGTATATCATTGATTATTTATATGTCAATTGACAAAAAAACGTATTTCCTTTAATTTACGGCTAATTTGCGGCAATTATACGTTCATTTTCATGCACCTTTTCTCGCCATGGCATAGCTCAAGCAAGCTTGGCTCTGCTCATTTGGCTTAACGAAAACGTTCGTAACTTTGCAGCCAAAGATGCCATTTGCCCTTGATGACATCGATTGGTGTAATTCTTGCCATATTTTTTAAATTTAATTGTTAAACGGGAAATGAATTAATTGTTAAACGTTAACTGCAGATTACGACTCTTTTGGTCTCCAGATGCCTTCGGGATGGTCTCGGGATGCCTTCGGGATGAATACCAGCGCGTTGTGTTTATTTTCACACTGCAAAGTGTTCGACAATAATTTCAAATATGCAAGTATTTTAGCGCTTGTTTTATTCCTAATGGTGTCAAAGTGTCAAAGTCAAAGTGTCAAAGTGGAAAAGTTCACCCTATAGTGTGTGTGTATGAGTTTGACACTTTGACTTTGACACTTTGACACTCAAAGCGAACAAATCCCTTTGCCAAATTTATGTATTTGCCACGTTTTCGGCTGCTATCCGCCTCAAGTAGGGACTTTACTTTAGGCGGGAAATAGGGGGTATTGTCTCGAAGAGGGGGCAAAAACGATACCTATCGAGTTCACTCCGTGCTGAAAAAGTGTTAATACAGGGCATTTTTGAGCGACTTTTTAGTTAAAAATACGCTAAAATCTGCCGAATAACTTAAAATGAGCTATTTATGAGTTTTTTACCTT
>CAMAGM010000156.1 GCA_945833995.1 uncultured Prevotella sp. | reverse complement strand
CCGCGACCCCAACCTTGGCAAGGTTGTGCTCTACCAACTGAGCTATTTCCGCATTGTCTTTCCTTTTCCAAGGAGCATCTCTCTCGATTGCGGGTGCAAAGGTACTACTTTTTTTTGAACTACCAAACTTTTTCGGCATTTTTTTTAGAAAAAAGTGCTAATCCATGCGATTTTTGTAGTCTTCGTAGCTAAAATGGCGCAAAATTTCCAGTTTTCCGTCCTTTTTCAACATTCCTATCGATGGATGGCTGATACCGTTGAACATCGTTGTCTTTACCGTGGTGTAATGTATCATATCCTCGAAAATGATATGCTCACCCACCTGTAGCTCGTGGTCGAAACGCCAAGAGCCCATGAAATCGCCCGATAGGCAGCTGTTGCCACCAAGACGATAGCAGCAAGGTTGCGTTGCCATGTCGAGTTCCACTGTTTCGGCTCCCCTCACCACAGGGTGATATGGCATCTCAAGGCAGTCGGGCATGTGGCAGGTGAAACTGACGTCGAGTATTGCCGTCTTTATGTCGCTATCTGAAACAATGTCAACAACGGATGCCTCAAGCGTACCCGTCTGCCATGCGAAAGCACTGCCTGGCTCAAGAATGACACACAAATGCGGATAGCGCGCATGGAACTTGCGCAGTATGTCAACAAGCAAATCAACATCGTAGTCACTACGGGTCATCAAATGCCCTCCGCCGAAGTTGATCCATTTCAGTTGTGGGAACCAAGGAGAGAAGTGCTGCTCAATGTGTGCGAGCGTGCGCTGGAACACATCCGCCCCACTCTCGCAATGGCAATGGCAGTGGAATCCCTCCACCCCTGTGGGCAATATCTTGGGCAACTTGTCTGCCGTGACCCCGAATCGTGTGCCAGGGGCACATGGGTTATAAAGCATCGTCCCCACCTCGGAATAGCACGGGTTGACACGAAGCCCTAAGGAAAGACCGGAATTTGCCATAAGCGCATGAGGGGCTAGAAACGAATATTGCGTGAGAGAGTTGAAGGTAAGATGGCTTGACATGCGTGCTATCTCCCCTATCTCCGACAGTTTGTAGGCGGGAGAATAGGTATGGGCAGGCGAGCCGAACTCCTCAAACGCGAGCCGGGCCTCTGACAGCGAGCTTGCCGTGGTGGCACCGATATACTCGCGTATGATTGGGAAAGTCTTCCAAAGGGCGAAAGCCTTAAACGCCATTATTATCTCCACATCAGCACGGCGTGCCACATCGGCAATGAGTGTAAGGTTGCGTCGGAGCAAATCCTCTTCTATAATATAAATAGGTGTATCTACATGCATAATTACTTGAGTTTTTATTGATTTAGGTTGCAAAAATACAATTTTTTCCATATTACGGCAAACTTTTTCGGATTAAGATTGCTTTATTCACATAAAATTACTACATTTGCAACGTGAAATCCAGAAAATGGCACAATGAAACTCATAATAATGACAAAATCCACGTTCTTCGTGGAGGAAGACAAGATACTTACGGCACTGTTTGACGAGGGACTTGACAACCTGCACCTCTATAAGCCAGGGGCAGCTCCAATGTACTCGGAAAGACTGCTTACGCTGTTGCCCGACGAGTGCTACGACCACATCACCGTACACGAGCACTTCTACTTGAAGGAGGAGTACGGACTGAGGGGAATACACATCGACGACTCGACGACTCCCGTTCCTGAAAAATACAAGGGACGCCTGTGCAGGACAGTATCGCTCCGCGACAACATAAAGGAGACAAAGAGAAAGTGCGACTACGTCTTTCTGAAAAACGTCTTTGCCGACATCGACGGCGAGGGACAGGCAAGCCTTGCCGAACTTGAGGATGCCTCACGGCGTGGACTCATCGACAAGAAGACCTACGCTCTGGGCGGTGTCAGCCTCGACAACATCAAGTTGGCGAAAGACCTCGGCTTTGGCGGCGTGGTTGTCTGCGACGACCTTTGGGACAAGTTTGACATCCATCAGCAGCTCGACTACAAGGAACTCATAAGTCACTATGAGAAGTTGAGAAAGACAATAAGTTGACAAATAACTACAAAGATACAATAAAAAGACTAATACATACAGATAGAAATGAGCGAACAAAACTCTTACATGGTTTTCTCGGGCACCAATACGAGATACCTGGCAGAGAAAATCTGCCAAAGTTTAGGTTGCCCTCTCGGACAGCTTCAGATAACGAAGTTCTCCGATGGGGAATTTGCCGTGTCGTACGAAGAATCAATCAGAGGACGCGACGTCTTCCTCGTACAGAGCACATTCCCCAACTCTGACAACCTTATGGAACTTTTACTCATGATAGATGCCGCTAAAAGGGCATCGGCACGCACAATCAACGCTGTCATACCTTACTTCGGTTGGGCAAGGCAGGACAGGAAGGACAAGCCAAGAGTTAGCATCGGAGCAAAGCTCGTTGCCGACTTGCTGAGCGTGGCAGGCATTGACCGTCTGATCACCATGGACTTGCACGCCGACCAGATCCAGGGCTTCTTCGATGTTCCCGTTGACCATCTCTACGCCTCTGGCGTTATCCTGCCTTACCTGCAGAGCCTGAAATTGGAGAACCTCGTCATAGCGTCACCCGATGTTGGCGGCTCAAAGCGTGCCAACACCTACGCCAAATATCTCGGTTGTCCACTGGTTCTCTGCAACAAGACAAGGGCGAGGGCCAACGTAGTAGAGAGTATGCAGATAATTGGCGACGTGAAGGACAAGAACGTGGTCATTGTTGACGATATGGTTGATACCGCCGGCACAATAACCAAGGCTGCCGACATAATGAAAGAGGCTGGGGCAAAGACGGTTAGGGCTTGTGCGTCACACTGCGTGATGAGTGGTCCTGCAAGCGAGCGCGTACAGAATTCCGCACTTGAGGAAATCGTCTTCACCGACTCTATCCCCTACTCCAACCGCTGCGCAAAGGTCAAGCAGTTGTCCGTTGCCGACATGTTTGCAGAGACAATCCGACGCGTAATAAACAACGAGAGCATTAGCAATCAGTATTTAGTATAAAGAAGTTAAAGGAGTTAAAGGAGTTAAAGGAGTTAAAGGAGTTAAAGGAGTTAAAGGAGTTAAAGACAATAGTTTTCCGCATCTGTCATGGACATTTCTAGGCTTTGACATACGTCCTTAACTTCTTTAACTCCTTTAACTTCCAAACATACGTCTTAACTCCTTAACCACTTCTCTCTCCCCCTTGGGGGAGCTGGAGGGGGCTTCCTTTCACACAAACGCCTTTCCCTGCCACTTCAGCGAATGCCAGCGGCGCATGAGGATAACACCTCGCAGATTCTCGTCGAGACAGAAAGCAAACCATATTCCCAACAGACCTAAGCCACATGGTATGCCAAGAATCCATGCCACACCCACTGCTACCGACCACTGACAGATAACTCCAACTATTACGGGATAGACAGCGTCGCCCGTGGCACGAAGCGTTCCACAAGCAAAGATGTTCTTCACTCGACCATAACTTAAGAAGAAGTCGATGCAGAAAATCCATGTACCCGTCATGATGATATACCCGTTGTCTGTCAGCAGCGTCATCAGCGTATGGCCTCCAACCGCAAGAATAGCAGCGACAATGAGTGTGAGAACAGTAGCCATGCGATAGACATAATTGCCTAAGATGTATGCTGCACGGTAGCGAAGCTGACCTACATAGTGTCCCACCAGAATGTCACCTCCCTGCACAATGCTCGTACTGAAAAGAATCACAAAGGTGATGGTTGTGGTGCAATACACTTTTGTGGCAAGCGCATCGGTGCTTATCTGATTGATAAAGAATGTTATCACGATCTGGGAAAGCGAATAGGACATCTCCTCGCTCATGGCAGGGATGCCTATGCGGAACAGGTTTTTCATCTCCTGCCATGGGAACGGACGGAAATAGTGTGTATAGGCAGAGTAGATGGTGCGGGCTGCTGTAGCCGACTTGAACACCACCTTGAACGGAAGACTGATGAGGAAATAGGAGGCACGGAGCGTGTGGAACACTATGCCACGGGGCATCGTGTGGTGTTTCTCCTCCACCGTGGTGCGCCAAACGCCAGCCATGAAGCAGGCAAGAATTATTGACGATGCTATGCGGCTCACTGCCGTTGCCCACGCCGCTCCCTCAACTCCCATGGCGGGACAACCGAAATGTCCGAAGATGAGAGCGTAGTTGGCAATGATGTTCAACACGTTCACCGACAAAGTGGAAATCATTGGCTTGATGGTCTTTCCCGTAGAGCGCAACGACGCACTGAAGGTGAGCGAGAGAGCCTGGAAGAACGACAGCGAACCCGTAATCTCAAGATACCTCACGCCGTCAGGCAGAAGGTTCTCGCGCAAACCGAAAGCCGTCAGCAACGGCTCTGCCCACATCCACAGCGAGAAGCTCACTGCCATTCCCAACAGCGTGTTCACTATCACTGCGATGCCCACAATCTGCATGAACCGGGTGCGATAGCCCGCCCCAAAATACTGCGCACACAGTATGGCGGCACCCATCGACACGAACTGATAGATAAGGAATACGAACGAAATCAACTGGTTGTCGAGTCCCACGGCTGCCACGGCATCATCGCTGTAGCGCGACAGCATCACCGTATCCACCGCTCCAAGCAGCATGACGAGCGCAATGTCGATGAATATCGGCATGGTAAGCTTAAACAAGCTCTTCTTTACTGATACATTATCCATAATACAAACTATTTTATCTTTACGTTACACATTTTCAGTTTCCAAACCGTTCTTCTCCCTCACCTTTATCTTATATCCAGTGGCAGCCACCACGATGCTCATCAGCGGGCTGAGGATGTTGAAGAAGCAATAGGGCAGATAGGTCAGTGTGGCAACTCCCAGCACCGTGCTCTGGGTCATGCCGCATGAGTTCCAAGGAAACAACACCGAGGTCACCGTCACGGAATCCTCCGTGGCGCGGCTCAGCAGACGCGGCTCAAGACCGTTCTTGTCGTAAATCTCACGGAACACATTGCCTGAGAGCAGAATGCCCATATACTGGTCAGCCACGGTGTTGTTGAGCACAAGACCAGTGGCAACGGTTGAGGTTACCGTGGAGGTCCTACTGCGGGCGAAGCGGGTGAAGAATCGGGTGATGCCAGCTGTCATGCCGCCAGCCGTCATCGTAGCACCGAAACACATGGCACACAGTATGAGCCACACCGTTGACAACATTCCCTCCATTCCCCGCGTGGCTACCAACTGGTCGAGCATTGCATTGGAAGTCTGGATGGAAGTGCCTCCATAGACAGCCTTCATTGCACCCCGGAACAGGTCGCCGTCGGCTATCTCAGCCAGCACATCGGCTTGAAACAGCAAGGCGAAGACCACTCCAAGTAGCGTAGAGGCAAACATTGTCACCAGTGCAGGCAGCCGCTTGGCAATCATCACCGCCGTGGCAACAGGCACCACGACAAGCCATAGGCTGATGTTGAACCTCCCCGTTATGGCATCCTGACAGGCAGCGAGATGCCCATTATCGACAGCCGTGTGCGACAAGCCCGCCACAAGAAACACCAATAGGGCTATCAAAAAAGACGGTATGGTGGTTATCATCATATATCTTATGTGTGCAAAGAGATTCACACGGCACACGCTCGAAGCAAGCACCGTAGTGTCGGAGAGCGGCGAGATCTTGTCACCAAAATAAGCTCCGCTGATTATCGCACCCGCAATCCAGCCCTCGTCAAAGCCCTGCGCCTTGCCAATGCCCATCAGCGCAACGCCTATCGTCGCAATGGTTGTCCATGAGCTGCCTGTCATCACGCTCACCACGGCACTTATGACACACGTCGAGACCAGGAACACACTCGGGTGTATCACGTCGAGACCATAGTAGATCATCATCGGCACCACGCCACTCACCATCCATGCACCGCCCAACGCACCTATGAACAGCAGGATAACCATAGCCGACGACACTTGTGAGATGCTCTTGGCTATCTGGTTTTCAAACTCAC
>CAMAGM010000155.1 GCA_945833995.1 uncultured Prevotella sp. | reverse complement strand
CCTTGCCGCAATCTTCGACGAGGTCATGTATTTCGTCTCAGCCTCCGTTCGTGGCTGCATATAGTAGGTCACGATCATCTCACGGGCAGGGTCAGGGGTCTGGAACTCACGGTTGCGGGTGTTCAGCGTGTGTATGTCCTCGTCGTTGAGCCAATAGCGCTCACCCTGCCTGATGAGGGCAAGAGCCTGTGCGTACATTCCATCGTAGGGTATGTCGGCAGTCCATGGGTTGTCAATACATTTCACATGGAACGGCAGCCAGCGGCGGTTACCGGTCTGGTCGGATAGGAAGGTGAGGTTGTTGCCCGTGGCGGTGAGCGACGCCACGCGTGGCATCAGCACCTTGTGCCGTCCGTATGGCGGACGCTCCTTCACCTGCGGCATGGTGGTGAACGCCTTTAGCTGGTTCACCTCCTTGGTGGTCATGGAGTCAATCTCCTCAAGCGAGATGACGATGTTCTCGGCAAGCATAAGGTAGTCGTCCTTGTCGAGCTGGTAGGAGTTGTTCTTCGTGGCATAGTAGTCGCGAAGATGGGGTGGCAGTATGTGGAGCATGAACGACGACTTGTATGTTCCCTGCTCGCCTATGAAGGTCAGTATCTGATGGTTCACCACCTTCGGGTCGAGTACTGATGCCACCATTGCGAGAAACCAGCAGCGGGTATAGTAGTGATACTCTTCGCACGACACGCCTTCGTAGTGGACGAGCGAGAAGAACCTACGGATATGGTCGGTCTCGCCGTCCCATGCGGGCAGCCTTTCAATCCACTCCCTGAAGGGGTGGAAGTCCTCCACGAAGTCGGAGCCGAGGATGGTGTTGATGGTCTGCAGGTCGGTGTTCACGCCCCCTGCCTGCATCTGCCGCCAGAGGGAGTTGACGAAGTGGTCATCGACTATGTTGAATGAAGAGTAGTCCCCTCCAGCTCCCCCTGTGGGGAGAGAACTTTCATTCTGTACTATCGCCTGATATTCCAGATTATAGCTAAGAAGGTTGCGGCGGACTATGTAATGTTCTTTCACATAAATCTCCACCTCCATCACCGTTGCCTTACGCTGTCTCCCGTTACCCACTGTCAGTGTTGCGTGCTCGTCCGACTGTATGTTATACACGCTGTTGACCATGTTCCTTATTGTGCTGGGATGCGTGGCGGCATAGTCGTCGAACTCGTCCTCCGCCCATTCCGTGCAGTCGTCCTGTGCCACGCCGTAGCGGTTCATAAGGTAGATGCAGCGCGAGACGTAGTCGTTGTGGTGGCCGTCTGTGTATGTCGCCCCGTCTGCCTCCACCCTCTGCCTCACCCTTTTGCCAAGGTTCTTCGCCTTTGGCGGTCTGCCCGCCCCCTTTCCCTTGCGCATGTTGCGCTTGTCGAGCGAGAGGTTTATCTTCAAGCGCTTCGACATCGGACGATACAAGGCATAGGGGTCCCATGCCAGGCCACACATGCGTGTGGCGTTGGAGCACTGGCGGTCGTAGTCAAGCCCCGTCAGCCGCTTGTAGTACTCGTTCACCGACAGCCATGCCGCACGGAAGTTTGTCTCATCCACCTCGCCCTCCACGCATGCAATTACGCGGAAGCCCAAACCTGAGATAGTCTTGTAGCAGAATGTGGTGTGCTCATCGGCCTTCACTTGCGCAAGTGCGGTAGTGAGTTGATCGGCAGGCACATGGTCGAAGTCGGCAAGGAAAAAGCCCGTGTATGCGCGGACGTTGGTCTTTTCCCTTCCCCCGTCGAGCTTTGCCTGACACACAATGGCAGGGCATGAGCGCTTGATGTCGTTCATCTGCGCCTTTATGGCCTTTGCCTTTGTCTCGTCGCCGTCTCTAACGGCTTCCTCATGCGCTTTGTAGAGCTGTCTGTAGTTCAGTGTGCGTTCCTTAAGGAAGTCGTCCCTCACCGCCATCACCGCCGTTTCCCACGATTTCATCTCCGGCACCTGTGCCAGGAGAGAGTTGAAATAGTTCACTTCTGTCATATTGTTCCTTTCTGTTGTTTATGTTTTCGCTTTATTCTGTCGCAAAGTTAGCGAAAACATCAGTAAGGAAAAAATTATGATGACAGGTGCGGACACCTTTTTGCCTTTTGCGGACAAGAAAGCGTTTTCGTGAGGACAAGCAGAAGTCAAAAACGTGCGGGAATGGGTTTATTTCCCGCTTTTCGTGTATGCCTTTAGTCTGACGAGGAACTCACATGCAATGAGGTTGCGCTTGTGCGAGACGCCTTTGTTCCACAGCTTGTAGTCTTCGGTGTTCCTTTGCAGAAACGTTGTTATGGTGTTTGCTTTGACTTTGCATTTCCACAGGGTGTTGAACATCTTTATGTATTTATTGACCGAATCGTCCCATATCGTTTTTTTCTTGTTCGTCAAAACGAGAAGGAAGCCAATGGCAAAGTCAAGCGGCTCGCCACCGCTGTATTTCTCGGCAATCATGGTGTCCATAATGGCAACCACCAGCCTTTTATCGCCGTGAAAGTGGTATGGGCTGAGCTCCTCGTCGGAGAACCGACATTCGGGCACGGTTCCAGCCTTCCCCTGCTTCCTTTTCAGCAACATCTCGTCGCTGAGGCTTTTCAGTTCGTCCATAAGTACGGACAGGTCAACACCTTCCTTGTCCTCCATCTCGCTGACGCACGACAAGAGTGAATTGACGGTGACTACGCCGTCTATCTTCCTTGCGTGTTCCATTAATGTGCGAACTGAAGCAATGAATTCTTCAATATCTTCATTAATTGGAGGGGCTTTCATACATAAGTCACTTTCCGCGAAGCATCCTGAAAAAGCTCCTGGTGTAATGCCTATCATAGCCCCCGCTAAAGCTCCAAGGGCAATTTTGCGCTTTGGCTTAACAACATCTAGGTGATACTCCCGCATTGTGCTGAAGACGATTTGCAACAATTTCTCTTCTGTCATATCTTTCGTATTGGATTAGTAAATAAGTGAGTTCAACAAATTGCCGCAAATATACAAACAAATCCCCACCCCGCCAAACTTTTCTCCACATTTTTCATTTCCCCAAAGCACGAATGATAAAAGGCTGGTGCCGGAAAACCCTTCCACCCAGCCCTCTTCTTTATTTAATTTATGAGTCGAGAGAGGTTTAGCCGGAACTCATTCCGCCTTGTTGCCCTCTCCCCGGAGGTTTAACCTGCATTATTCATACTCGTTCCTACTGCAAGGTCTAACTGGCAGTAGGAACGAGTATGAATAATGCAGGTTAAAGTTTGATGATGTTATGACTGGTACATTAAAGCTATAATCATCCTCTGTAGTTTTATCCAATCCAGTTGTCGCGATTTTATTAAATTACAATTCGATAATCTCATCCTCGCCGAGCCCAGTTGCCTCCACAATGTCGGCAACACTCAGTCCCATGGATTTCAGATTGCGAGCTATCTTTATAGCTTTAATTTGCTCTCCTTCAGCACGACCTTCTGCACGACCTTCCGCACGACCTTCTGCACGACCTTCAGCACGACCTTGCTCACGACCTTCTGCACGACCTTGCTCAAGCCCTTCCTGCTTAGCTGTGCCGAGTACGTCGTTCTGCACCATGATGTCGTCCATGTGGGCATCGTAGGCGCGGCGGTCGGCATCGCTCATGGTCATGTAGAGGAGTTTCTCTCGCGCCTCTTGCAGACCCGGTGTGGAGGTGTCGTCCTTTATGCGGTTGTTTTTCAGGTAGTCGAGCCATTCTTCTATCGGGGTGGTGGCAACCTGGTTGAACTCGTTAACGCGAATGATGTAATACTCGGGGAACACATTCTCCGGGGCTGTCATTTTTATCTCGTCTGCTTCCTTCGTGTTCACTTCCAAGTTGTCGCCAGTGTGAACGCCCGTGAATACGGTCTTGCCGTGGTAGAGGTAGTCCCTGCCCTTGCCAAGGTCGAAATAGATTATGTTGATGGAATAGACTTTCTTCACCTTGTCGTACATGTTGCCTATCTGTATGTGCTCGGTAATGGCCTTCGACACGCCGTAGAGCATACGTTGTAGATAGTACAGCTGACGGGAGAGCTGCACCTCGACGATGATTATCTCGTCCTTTGAGTTCTTTGCCTTTATGTCAACACGGTTGAACTTTGAGTCGCTTGTTTCCTGATTTCCCTCACTCTCAAGCAGTTCGGTGATGACAATTTTCTCACCGAGAAGAACCGTAACAAGTCCTTCCAGCACAGCGAAGTTTGCCTTGTCGCGCAACATTCGCTTCACTGCCCAGTCAAATCGTATGTACTTGTTCTCTACTTCCATAGCAATGTGTCTTTGTTTATTCTGCAAAAGTAGGAAGAAAAATCGACACCGCCAAACTTTTCTTCATTTTTCTCAATACATATTATCAAAAAAACACTTCGACCCGTTCGGTTGAATCCTATTGACATTGTCTAACCAACGCATATGTTCCGGGGTTAGGGGCAGCGGGGATTCTACCTGTCCATCTGATCCGCAAAGCAGGAAGGGGCGCTCAGAGGTTAACCTTCCAATCACCTATGGTGCGGCGCTCGGGGTCGAAGTTTATTCCTACCTTTACTATTGGCAGACCTGAGAGGGCAAACTTCGAGGCGTAGTCCTTGAGGTCAATCTGCTTCATGGCAGCCTCCGCGCTCTTGTTCAGCTTAAGCTCAAACAGGTAAAGAGCCTTGGCGGTCTTCATCACAACATCCACACGACCCCTCGGCGTGCGTACCTCAACCTCAACATACCTTCCGAAGAGCGAGAAGATGATGTATAGCATCTGCTGATAATGCCCCTCAGAGTTGGCATTGTTGCAATAAGGAACAGTGAGGAGATAAGCCTGAAGGAGACGGAACATCTCGTCGAGGTCGTCGTGGAGCAAGGCAAGATACATCTTGGCGATGGTAGTATTTCCTGCTTCCTTACGCATCTCAACATAGTTAGGCAGGAGGCTCTCCATTAGTCCTACACGTATCTCTTTGTTCGGAATGTCGAGGGTGTATAGACGTGAAGCCCTGTCGAAGTCCTTAATAGTCACATAGCCGCTCTGATAAAGCAACGGAGTGATGGAAGCCATATTTTCAGTCGGTGCATCGAAGTCTGAGACAAGGGCTTGCATATTACTAATGTCGGCAGGCACCACATTGAATTTCCTCAACATCTCGATGAGATAAGTCGGAGTACCCGACGAGAACCAATAGTTGGTGTAGTCGTAATCCTGAAAGGCGTTGAGAAGGCTGAAGGGATTGAAAACGTCGGGCGAGGGCCAAGTGAAATGGTAGCCGTCGTATTGTTGTTTCAGTCCCTCTATGGCTCCCTCGCGCGTAGTCTCTATACCCTCGGCGAAATCGTCGATGTAGTCGGACATCTGAGTAAGCATCTCCTCTTCGGTGATGCCACACACGCCGGCATAGTCAGAGCGCATGGAAATGTTCTTCAAGTTGTTAAGCTCGCTGAAGATGCTGAGTTGCGAGAACTTCGTAATGCCGGTCAGGAACACAAACTGCAGATATGGGTCGCAGTCCTTTAGAGGCGAATAGAAGTTGCGCATCACATTGCGGAGCACTGGCAGCATTGTCTCCTCATGGACCACGTCAAGCAAAGGAGCGTCGTACTCGTCAATCAGTATGACTACTTTCTTGCCTGTCTTTTGGTATGCATTGAAAATCAAGTTTTTCAATCTTACATTAGGGTCTTTGGAGTCAGAGGTTATGCCAAAACGCCTCTCGTTTTCTTCCAAGATGTTGAGAAGATAGCGTTCCAACTGGTCCTTCTCCATGTGCTTACCTGAAGCCATACTGATGCGCAGCACAGGATATTCCGTCCATTCCTTCTCCACTGTTTCAATGAAGAGTCCCTTGAACAAATCCTTTCTTCCCTCGAAATATGCCTGCAGCGTAGATACAAGCAACGACTTGCCAAACCGCCTCGGGCGGCTCAGGAAGATATACTTGCTGAGGTGTATCATGTTCCACACATACTCAGTCTTGTCGATGTAGAGCATGTCATCCTCAACGATGTTCGAGAATGTCTGTATGCCCACAGGCAGTCGTTTCAAC
>CAMAGM010000154.1 GCA_945833995.1 uncultured Prevotella sp. | reverse complement strand
TTACGAGTTTCACATTCACAACGCCGCTCTGTGGCACTACCACTTCCTGAGTCTTATAACCGATGTAGGTGATTACAAGAGTCTGGCCTGGCTTGGCGTTGATTGAGAAGTTACCGTCGAAGTCGGTAACCGTTCCGTTACTTGCGCCGGCACCCTTGACCATGACCGTGGCTCCGATTACCGGACCCATGTCGTCACTTACGGTACCCTGCACTTTCTTTGTTTGCTGAATGGCTGGGAGTGGCGAGTTGGCAGCGTCGGCGAAAGCCTCTACTGGCACTGCTCCAAGCACTGAGCATACGCCCATCAGCACGATTGATTTTTTGAAATTCAAATCCATACTTGAAGTACTTTTTTTCTTTTTAGTTTTAAATGCCACCTGCACGTTGGCAGGCAAACACGAGTAAAAATCTTGTTTCAAAGGTTTCTCTCTTAATTATAAAAAGGTGGCTGCCTATAGTAGGGCAACTCTAATCTGCCTCGCCTGCTACAGGCGCTGCGGACTGGTCATGATGTCGTCATGTACTGTCTTTAGTCATATTGTTAGCAATTTTTATTTAATGTTATTAGCAAATTCGTTTATATAGGAAAGGTGGTGCTATTTTAGGTTCCAACACTCGCTTTCACCTTGCAAAGATATGGCTTTTTTTGCAAAACCTATAATACTTTTTTGTTTTTTTTCTATACTATTTTGCAGAAATACTGTTTTTTTGAAGAAAAAGCGGCCTTTACTTGGTATTTTCATGCGTTTTGCTTAATTTGTGTAAAATATACACTATTGATTTTTGATAATTTCACTTCTTCCCTTCTTTCACTCCCGATTTGTAATTGTTTTGTAAAGATATTGGAAAGATATGGCAATAAAGTGGAAATGCCATCACTACTTAGGTCTTGTCGTAATGGCGATGGGCAATCTAATTTATGTCAAACAGGTGAATGAGTTTGCGCCAACAACCTATATAAAGTTGCAAGGATGCCTTAGGAAATTATATTTCACGGCGTGAAACGTACATCCCACGCCGTGAAATATACGTTTCACGGCGTGCAACATACATTTCACGGCGTGAAACGTAACTTGGAAAGGCAATGGATGATTCTTAGAAAGGGGATTGCGAGAACTTTTAATAGCTTAAACAATTCTGCATGTGTAAGAACCCTATGATAGTAGAACGAATGAGGAATACATTGACTATTCTGTTGGCGCTTATGATTCAGATGGCATTGGTAGTGAGGACATAGCCAAGTGCGGAGGTGACACGAAAAAGTCTTTTTTATAAGAATCCCCGCCTGTTTCCAATAGGAAGGGCAGGCGGGGATTTGCTATTTCAGGGTGTGATAATAGTCAGATGACTTTGTCGAGGGCTTCGAGCCGTTCGGGTGTCGTTGCCCAACTGGTGACGAAACGGCAGATGGTGTGGTTGTCGTCGTAGTAGGCGAAGCGGGTGAAGGCTATGTGCTGCTCAAGCCGCCCTATGTCGCGGTTGGCAATGACGATGAACTGCTGGTTCGTAGGCGAGTCGAGATAGAGCTGATAACCCTTGCGGCGAAACATTTCCTTCATCTGCATTGCCATTTCCACTCCGTGGCGACAGATGTCGAAATAGAGGTTGTCGGTGAAGAGCGCCTCGAACTGTGCGCCGTTGAGCCTGCCTTTCGCCACCACTGCGCCATGCTGCTTCTGTATGCTGAAGAAATAGCGGTTGGCATTGTTGTGGGTGAACACCACCGCCTCGCCACAAAGTGCGCCGCACTTTGTTCCTCCGATGTAGAAAGCATCGCAGTGATGGGCAAGATAGGGTAGGGTGATGTCGTTGGCAGGAGAGGTCAGCCCATAGCCAAGGCGTGCGCCATCGACATAGAGCAGAATCTTGTATGTCTGGCAAACGTGGTAGATGTCGGCAAGCTCCTTGGCGGTGTAGAGAGTGCCAAGCTCGGTGGGCAGGGTGATATATACAAGCCCAGGACAGACACAATGCTCGTAGCGGCAGTCGCCAAAGAACTCGGCGAGATAGCGGCTAAGGTCGTCTGCCCTCAGCTTTCCCTCGCTCCCAGGCATGGCAATGACCTTATGCTCGGAGAATTCTATGGCTCCTGCCTCATGCACGTTGATGTGTCCTGTATCCACGGAAATCACTCCCTCGTGCTGGTAGAGCATAGAGTCGATGACCACGGCGTTGGCCTGTGTGCCGCCAGTGAGGAAGAACACGTTGGCATCGGGTGTCTCGCAGGCTTCCCTGATGAGTTTGCGTGCCCTCTCGCTACACTCGTCCGCACCGTATGGAGCCATTGCAAGGTCGTTGGTGGCAACGAGATGCCGCAGCACTTGCGGATGAGCCCCATAGGCGTAGTCGTTGTCGAACTGAAGTTTATTCATCTTTATAAATGCTTTATTCCCACTCAAGCACCACCTTGCCACACATGCCAGACTCCATCACGTCGAATCCCTTTTGGAACTCGTCGATGGAGTAGTGGTGGGTGATGACAGGCGTGAGGTCGAGACCGGAGATGAGCATCTGCTCCATCTTGTACCATGTCTCCCACATCTGACGACCATAGATGCCCTTGATGGTGAGTGCCTTGAAGATTATCTCGCTCCAGTCAACCGTGGTGGTTGGTGGCAGTATGCCAAGCTGGGCAATGTGTGAGCCGTTGTACATGTGGGCTACCATATCGCGGAATGCCACTGGCGAGCCCGACATTTCCAGACCGACGTCGAAGCCTGAGATGCCAAGCTGCTTCATGGCTCCCTCTATTGTTTCGCCCTTTGAGGCATTGACGGTGAAGGTGGCACCCATCTTGCGGGCAATGTCGAGACGATAGTCGTTGAGGTCGGTCACGATAACGTTCTTAGCTCCGGCAAAGCGTGCAATGGCTGTCGCCATGGTGCCTATGAGACCGGCACCAGTGATGAGCACGTCCTCGCCAAGCAGAGGGAAGGCGAGTGCCGTATGGGTGGCGTTGCCGAATGGGTCCATGATGGCTGCAAGGTCGTCGGAGATTCTGTCGTCGAGCTTCACCACGTTGGACTCTGGTATGCTGAGATACTCGGCAAAGGCACCATCGCGGTTTACGCCCACGCTGATGCTGTTCTCGCAGATGTGGAGCTTGCCGCGGCGGCAGTTGCGGCAGTGTCCGCAGGCCAAATGGCCTTCGCCTGTCACACGGTCGCCTACCTTGATGTTCTTTACACCGGGTCCAATCTCGGCAACTATGCCGACATACTCGTGACCTATGGTCATTGGGGTCTTTATGGTCTTCTGGCTCCATTCGTCCCACTTGTAGATATGGAGGTCAGTGCCGCAGATGGCGGTCTTCTTTATTTTTATGAGCACGTCGTTTACACCGACTTCTGGCACTGGAACGTCCTCCATCCAAATGCCTTTCTTTGGCTCTTTCTTTACTAATGCTTTCATGACGATTCTATTTTATCACTCCCAATTCCTTTCCGATCTTTGTGAATGCGGCGATGCACTTGTCGAGGTGCTCGCGCTCGTGGGCTGCTGAGATCTGCACTCTTATGCGAGCCTCGTTCTTTGGCACTACAGGGTAGAAGAAACCTGTGACGTAGATGCCTTCTTCCTGGAGGCGGGCAGCCATGATCTGCGACAGCTTGGCATCGTAGAGCATCACGGCACAAATGGCCGACTGTGTTGGTTTGATGTCGAAGCCCGCTGCCAGCATCTTCTCGCGGAAGTAGTCGGTGTTGGCGTGCAACTTGTCCTGCAGCTCATTGGTCTCGTTCATCATCTGGAACATCTTTATTCCTGCAGCTACTACCATAGGAGGCAGTGAGTTGGAGAAGAGGTAAGGGCGTGAGCGCTGGCGCAGCATGTCGATAATCTCTTTCTTGCCAGTGGTGAATCCACCTACGGCACCGCCGAATGCCTTACCCAGTGTGCCTGTGATAATCTCTATCTTGCCACGCAAGTCGTGCAGCTCGGTCACACCGCGGCCTGTCTTTCCTACCACGCCGGCAGAGTGCGACTCGTCAACCATCACCATGGCGTCGTACTTGTTGGCGAGCTCATATATCTTGTCGAGAGGACAAACATTGCCGTCCATTGAGAACACACCGTCGGTGACGATGATGCGGAAACGGCATTTCTGTGCTGCCTTCAGCTGTTCCTCAAGGTCTGCCATGTCGGCATTGGCATATCTGAAACGCTGTGCCTTGCAGAGCCTTACGCCATCGATGATTGACGCATGGTTGAGAGCGTCGGAGATGATGGCATCGTCGGGGCCGAGAAGAGGCTCGAACACACCACCGTTGGCATCGAAGCAGGCGGCATAGAGAATGGTGTCCTCAGTGCCGAAGAAGTCGGCAATGGCTTTCTCAAGATCCTTGTGGCGGTCTTGTGTGCCGCAGATGAAGCGTACCGACGACATACCGTAGCCACGCTCGTCCATGGCTTTCTTTGCCGCCTCAATCAGTGCGGGATGGTTTGCGAGACCAAGATAGTTGTTGGCACAGAAGTTGAGCACTGTCTTGCCAGCCACGGTAATTTCAGCGCTTTGTGGCGAACATATAAGTCGTTCGCTCTTGTAGAGTCCAGCCTCCTTTATTGAGGCGAGTTCATCAGACAAATGTTTTTGAAAGTTGTTGTACATGATATTTTTATTGGTTTTGAATGAGTTATATAATAAGATAGAATTGTCAGTTGTCGGCAGTGGTCATTGCCTAAGGGAGACGGTCAGCGTCCTCATGCCGCTTGCGGTGGTGTTGGCATGGATGGCTACGCTGTCGGCACCTAACGCCGAAAGATGTGCCGAAGGCAGTGAGAAATAGTATTTCTCGGTGTAGTATTCGGGAATGTCACCCTTGTCGTGATAGAGTGTCAGATGAATGGTGCGGCTTGAGTCGTGGCGGTTGATGTGCAGTGAGTCAGGCACTAACGTAACCTTGTGTTTCTCAGAGTCGTTGCTTACGGTGCCTACCTTCAGCGTCAGTGTGAGGTTGACGTAGCGCTTGCGGCTGTCGGTCCACACGGCTTCCACGCCTATAGGGTCGGTCTTCATCTCCTTTATGGAGTCAGCAGGGGTGAGGCTCATTGTCAGCATCTGCTCAATGATGACAGCCTTTGCCTTGCTGCCCTCCACCTTATTATAATATAGGGCTGCGCGATAGGTGCTGTCGGCAGTCTTTGCCCATGCCGCGGCACATGGCGTGGTAAGCGTGAGAGAGTCGCCATTGTCGGTAATGACATAGTCGATTTTCTTCTCCCTGTTGGCATGAGCCTCCACAAAGTCGGCTTGCAGATGGGAGTAAGTGCCTTCGCCCTTGTCGTAGCTGTCGCTCTCGCATGAGGCGAGAAGTGTTGCCGTCAGTACGATATATATAATAAGGTAGCGCATTGTCGTTTTGATGTTTAGTTGTTAAGTTTAGGATGGTGTTTAGTCAGCCACCCTAAACTTGTTTCTTGCAGGATTGGCATACATCGTGAGCATGCGTTCGCGCAGATAGTCAGCATCGGGCTTTATGCCAGCCTGTTGCAGTGCGCCCTCAGCCTTCTGCAGCTGCTTGGCGAGATAAGCCTCGAAACGCGCTTTCTCCTCGGCGGTGTATTGTCCCGCAGTAGTGTCGTCGAGCATGTCGAGGGCTATGAGGTTGTTGGCATAGAGACTATAGTTGGCATGTATGCCACGGTCGATGTGCTCTGCTATTATCTTGAAGATGTCGCCCTTTGGCGTGTCGGCAGGCAGACGGTCGAGGAAGTCGTCGATGCATGGTGCGCAGTGATAGTGTATCTTGCCCTTATAGCCCATGATGCCTGTCTGCATGCTCAGCACGTCGTCCTGCTTTGTCTTCTTCCATCCCTCAACATCGCGTTTCAGCTGGAACTCAGCGGCCTTGAGGTAGTCGCAAGGGTCATACTCGTAGCTTATTGCGAGAGGCACGACGTGGAGCTGCTTCAGCCGTTCTGTCACGGAGCCCTCGCCTCCCATTGCCATCATCTTCAGTATCGACTCCTGCGTGCGGTCGTCGCTGTCCTTTGCCCTTCCCTCGCGTTGTGCTATCCAGATGTTGT
>CAMAGM010000153.1 GCA_945833995.1 uncultured Prevotella sp. | reverse complement strand
AAAGCATAGCCTTTACGGCCGCCGCGCTGTAATCTGATTTTTGTTGCCATTTTTTGTTTAAATGTTTTTTAATGTAAGTTTGAATTAATGCTGCCAACTCGTGACAGCGGCTGCAAAGGTACGAAGAAAAACGAAGATAGAAGAACGAAAGGTGATGATTTTTTTACTCGCTTAACTTTTTTTATGTTTCTCACCCCTTCACTCCTCACTCCACACTCCTCATTCCTCACTCCACACTTCTCATTTCTCACTTCTTCACCAACGTAATGCCACATTGCATGCCTTTAACTTTCTTCATCAGCGAGGTGACTGTGGATATGGAAGAGTTGGTTGACTTGCTTCCGAGAGTCTGCAATAATGTAAGAAGTTTTGTGGCATCGGTGACGAACATGAGGTTCTTTCCGTCTATTTGGGTGGTGAGGGTGGTTGACTTCAGCGTGTGTGTCAGCACGAGCTTTGAGTCGTTGATGCTCCATTTCCCGCTACTGCTCTTCGAACCGAATGTCTCGCTGAACGTTCCGTCGCTGTTGAAGGTGAGGGTGAGCGCACCTTTCTTAATGCCTATCTTGTCGAGCTGCTCCTGCAGTTTCGTCTCTGCCTTGTTGGCAGCCAGCTTTGCGGCAGCTTTTGTCAGCACGTTGTCGGATTGCAGCACGATGGCTGGCTCCTCGTACACCCATGTCCCGACAATGGTTGTCTCGGTAGCCTGCTTGCTCGACGAGAAGATGGATGTCAATCCTGATACCACGTCGCTTGTTGAGCTGTTGCCTCCGAGCACATTGTTGAGAATGTTGCCCAGGTCTGTCTGTGCGCTGACACTCTGTCCTGAGAATGTCGCAAGGCAAATGAATGCCAGTTTGATAATGTTTCTTTTCATGTCTTCTTTGTGTTTTGTTCTTTTGCTGTGCAAAATTACATCATGTTATTGAATTTTGCAAAAAAAATCTTCAAAACAATCGTTTTAATATAAGTATTAGTTGCCATTCCGCTGTTTTTATGGTAATTTGTGCGACAATCATGTGAAAAAATGATTAACGGAGTCATTTTTTTCAAAAAAAAGCTCGTTGTTTCCTAAAAGATTGTTATCTTTGTACCAAATTTTAAGAAACACTTATTGTATGACGTTATTGATAGTGCTGATATTCATTCTGGGATACATTCTCCTGGCAACGACACACCTCACGAACGTGAACAAGGCAGCCATCGCCATGTTTATGGGAACAGTGGGTTGGGTTCTTTATATTTGCTATGGCACTGATTTCGTTATGAGCCAACATCCTCGCGAATATTTCGACTTCCTTGCCGGTGAGTCTCCCAACAGCGCGATGGTGAAGCATTTTATCTACGACGACATATTCCTGAAATATGTGGGTAAGGCGGCAGCCATTGTGCTCTTCCTCCTTGCCACCATGACCATCATAGAGATACTGAACAACAATGGCTGTTTCGACTTCATCACGGAATGGATTAGGACACGCAACAGCAGGCGTCTGCTGTGGACAATAACGATCGCAACATTCCTAATCTCTGCCAATCTTGACAATCTGACGACTACCACGACGATGCTCGTGATAATGCATGGAATAGTGCAGAACAGGCGACAGCGTATGCTAATTGGCTCTGCCATCGTATTGGCTGCCAATGCGGGAGGTTGCATGACCGTTATCGGCGACCCTGCGGGAGTGATGCTCTGGGGCGAGGGAGCCGTAACTGCCACCAATTTCTCTGCCTATCTCGTTCTGCCATCCATCGTAGCATGGGCACTGCCTACATATCTTATTGGACGTAGTCTCCCAGCACGTCTCGACGTGGAATGGCCAGCCACCCCATATCGTGGCGACGACACCAACCTCAGCCGCTTGCAACGCCTCTCGATGCTTATTGTCGGCATTGGCGGATTGTGGTTCATACCCACTTTCCACAACATCACCAAACTAAGCCCATTCCTCGGTGCGTTGTGCGTGCTGTCGGTATTGTGGGTAGTCAACGAGATTTACAACCGCAAGCTGATGAACACCGAGCAGATGATACAGCGCCGTTTCCCACGCTCACTCCAGTATGGCAGCTTGCAGCAGATACTCTTTGTAATGGGCATAATGCTTGCCATGGGAGTGGTGACTGAGACAGGATTCTTCGGAACCATATCGGAGTGGATAGACTTCAATGTCCACAACATCTGGGCAATCGGCGTGTTGTCGGGACTTGTCAGCGGAGTGGTGGATACGTTCACTGTGGCGATGACGAACATTTCACTCTATCCCATTGTTGATGCCGCCAGCCTCGACCGTTGGGTCGATTCTGACTATATGGAGAATTTCGTCCAGAACGGGGCATATTGGAAGATGGTTGCCTTCACCACCTCACTCGGAGGTTGCCTTACCTGCTTCGCTTCCACGAGCGGTCTTGCACTGATGAAGATGGAGCGGATGCACGTAGGGTGGTATCTGAAAAACTGCTCGCCAAAGGTTCTCATAGGGTGGGGACTTGGACTTGCGATCCTATGGCTTGAGATGACATATATATAATATAATAAGGTGTAACAATTTTAAACTAACAAGATATGGCTAAAATTAAAACAATTGGAGTACTTACTTCAGGAGGCGATGCCCCTGGTATGAATGCTGCTATCCGTGCCGTCACGAGGGCTGGTATATATAATGGTTTCCAGATAAAGGGAATCTATCGTGGCTACGACGGACTCATCAATGGCGAGGTGAAACCATTCACCACGGAGAATGTCAGTGGCATAATCATGCAGGGCGGCACAATCCTGAAGACAGCGCGCAGCAAGGAGTTCATGACTCCGGAGGGCAAGCAGAAAGCTTACGATACGATGGTGAAGGAAGGCATCGACGCACTTGTGGTGATTGGTGGAAACGGCTCGCTCACCGGAGCGCGTGACTTTGCCGCAGAGTATGACGTTTGCTGCATAGGTCTGCCGGGAACCATCGACAACGACCTCTATGGTACCGACTCTACCATTGGCTATGACACCACATTGAATACCATTCTTGAGTGTGTTGACCGAATCCGCGACACCGCCCAGAGCCACGAGCGCATTTTCTTCATCGAGGTGATGGGACGCGACGCTGGTTTCCTTGCCCAGAACAGTGCCATTGCGAGTGGTGCAGAGGCAGCCATCATTCCGGAGGAGTCAACCGATGTTGACCAGTTGGGACGCTTCATGGAGCGAGGCATACGAAAGTCGAAGAAGAGTTGTATCGTCATCGTGTCGGAGAGCCCGAAATGTGGTGCGCTCTACTATGCCGACCGTGTGAAGAAGGAGTTCCCTGATTTCGACGTGCGCGTGTCAATCCTCGGTCATCTCCAGCGTGGAGGCCGTCCTACAGCCCGCGACCGCATCCTTGCCAGCCGAACAGGTGTCGGGGCAATAGAGGCAATCATTCAGGGTCAGCGCAACGTGATGGTGGGCGTGCGCAACAACGAGGTGGTCTATGTGCCTTTCGCCGATGCCATCCGTACCGACAAACCTCTTGACATGAAACTTATCAAGGTGCTTGACGAACTTAGCATCTGATGAAAAATAGCCGAAAAAGCCTGAAAGGTGATACATTTCAAAAACTTTTTTGAAACATTAAGAAGAAAACGTCAGTTTTCCTTTTGGTTTTTCAAAAAAATGGCTATCTTTGCACGCAAACAATAACGAAACGACAGCCTACAAGGTGAATAACCCTGAGACTATCCTAAAAAAGACAATTGAATTAAAAAAATATTGCGTATGTCACAGATTAATGGACACATTTCCCAAATAATCGGTCCTGTTATCGATGTCTTCTTCGATACTAAGGGACAGGATGCGGAAAAGGTGTTGCCCAAAATTCATGATGCTCTCAAAATAGCCCGTCCTGATGGTCGTGAGCTTATTGTCGAGGTACAGCAGCACATTGGTGAGGACACCGTGCGTTGCGTGGCTATGGACAATACCGACGGACTTCAGCGTGGACTTGAAGTTAAGCAAACTGGCTCACCTATCGTGATGCCAGCGGGAGAGCAAATCAAGGGCCGTATGATGAACGTCATTGGCCAGCCTATCGACGGTATGGAACCTCTCAGCATGGAAGGAGCCTATCCTATCCACCGCGAGGCACCGAAGTTTGAGGAACTCTCAACCCACAAGGAGATGCTTGCCACGGGTATCAAGGTCATCGACCTCCTCGAGCCTTACATGAAGGGTGGTAAGATCGGACTCTTTGGTGGTGCCGGTGTGGGAAAGACAGTGCTCATCATGGAGCTTATCAACAACATTGCCAAGGGACACAACGGCTACTCGGTGTTCGCCGGAGTGGGAGAGCGTACCCGCGAGGGTAACGACCTTATCCGCGATATGCTTGAGTCGGGCGTTATCCGCTATGGAGAGAAGTTCAGAAAGGCGATGGAAGAGGGCAAGTGGGACCTCTCGCTCGTTGACCCAGAGGAGTTGAAGAAATCGCAGGCAACCCTCGTCTATGGACAGATGAACGAGCCACCTGGCGCACGTGCCTCTGTAGCACTCTCAGGACTTACCGTTGCGGAGGAGTTCCGTGACCATGGAGGCAAGGACGGCGAGGCAGCCGACATCATGTTCTTCATCGACAACATCTTCCGTTTCACACAGGCTGGTTCTGAGGTGTCGGCTCTTCTCGGCCGTATGCCATCAGCTGTAGGTTATCAGCCAACGCTTGCGTCGGAGATGGGTACCATGCAGGAGCGAATCACTTCAACGAAGAAGGGCTCTATCACCTCAGTACAGGCGGTTTATGTGCCTGCCGACGACTTGACCGACCCTGCGCCTGCCACAACATTCACCCACCTCGACGCCACAACCGAGCTTAGCCGTAAGATTACCGAGCTTGGTATTTATCCAGCCGTTGACCCACTTGGCTCCACAAGCCGTATTCTCGACCCGCTCATCGTTGGTAAGGAACACTACGACTGCGCTCAGCGCGTAAAGCAGATTCTCCAGCGCTACAAGGAGCTGCAGGACATCATCGCCATCCTTGGTATGGACGAGTTGTCTGACGAGGACAAGCTCACGGTGAACCGCGCACGCCGCGTTCAGCGTTTCCTCTCTCAGCCATTCACCGTTGCCGAGCAGTTTACGGGCATTCCTGGTGTCATGGTTCCTATCGAGGACACCATCAAGGGCTTCAACATGATTCTTGACGGAGAGGTTGACGACCTGCCAGAGCAGGCGTTCCTTAACGTCGGCACCATCGAGGATGCCATAGCAAAGGGTAAGAAACTCATGGAGGCAGCCAAGGGCTAAAGTCTCTATAAAGAAATATTTATTATGGGTTTGAGATTAAGAATAGTATCACCAGAGAAAGTCATCTTCGACGGTGAGATAGAGAGCGTCACCGCACCGGGTGTGTCTGGCGAGTTCCAGATACTGAAAGACCATGCACCGCTCATCTCTTGTCTTGACAAGGGAAAGGTTGTGTATGTGGATTCTGAGGGACAGCATGACATGGTCATTTCCAGCGGGTTCGTGGAAGTCAACAAAAACAAGGTTAGCCTTTGTGTTGAACTGTAATGGATAAAGACGCAATGGAAGAGACAATAATCGACAACGGTAAGCCAACGGCAAAGGGTAGTGCCTTGCAATGGCAAGACCAGTGGCTGAAGGAAGTAAAGGTCACGGGACAATCCTTCATAAAAAGAGGAGTAGTCATGGTGGTCATTCTCTTTGCCGCGGCGTTGGCAATTGCCTACACCTCCAGCAACGAGTGGATAGTGGTGCCTGCAGTGGTGTCGGCGCTCTATGCCCTCGCCTTCATGGTCGCTACAGGACTGTTGTGGATTAGGGTGGCAAGCCGCTCGGTCGATTCGCTCACCACGTTCTACTCTGCCGGGTCGGGATTCCGCATGCTGCTCACCTTAGCAGTCATGTTCGGTTACTATCTCGCTTGTGGTCGTGAGGAGATGCTCGGCTTCCTTTCGGTACTTGCCGCGTTCTACGTGGCGATGCTCGTCCATCACTCGATATTCTTCGGAATGAAATCGAAGATAATCGACAAATTCAATAATGTCAAACAACACTCATAAATCTCTTCGATTATGATGA
>CAMAGM010000152.1 GCA_945833995.1 uncultured Prevotella sp. | reverse complement strand
AAACCTGGCTGTCCTTGTCGAGGAACATCTTGGTGATGTAGCCCTCGGTGAGCTCGAGGTAGCGTGTACCCTTGGCAACAGTGCCATAGAGTGTACCTGTCTGGCTGCGCAGACCCTTGCCGAGATCCTCAAGACCAGCACCAATAACGAGTCCATCCTCAGAGAATGCGCTCTGCGAACGACCGTAAACGATCTGGAGGAAGAGCTCACGCATGGCTGTGTTGATGGCGTCGCAAACGAGGTCGGTGTTCAGAGCCTCAAGAATGGTCTTGCCAGGAAGGATCTCAGAAGCCATGGCAGCTGAATGTGTCATACCTGTACAACCAATTGTCTCTACAAGACACTCTTGGATGATGCCCTCCTTGATGTTCAGTGAAAGCTTGCAAGCTCCCTGCTGAGGTGCACACCAACCCACACCGTGGGTATAACCAGAGATGTCCTTAATCTCTTTTGCCTGAATCCATTTTCCCTCTTCAGGAATTGGGGCTGGTCCATGATTTGGACCTTTTGCAACAACGCACATGTTGTTGACTTCATTAGAATACTGCATATTCTTCGTTTTATTTAAATAATGAATAATAAATACTCGCTATAATATTAAGCACTGCAAAATTAATGTTTTTTTCTGAGAAAATACCTAATGTTAGGTATCATTTTTAACTCTTTAACGCTTTAAAGGTAGAAATGGCGTGTCAAAGACACGTATTTCTCCCCACCAATGACAATTATGTCGTTTTCAATGTGTTTTTGACTCTTTGAAAACTCAAGCATTACGCGCTTTGCGGGCTTGGTTTCCTTGGTCTTTATGTGGCACACCCTTGATAGGCTCAGTCCGCAGAATATCGCCTCTGCCTCCATTGTGCCCTTGCTCTCCGAAGGAATGATGACCGAGAGGGCTCCGTCCTGAGTCAGCAATCTGCTGGAGTAGCGTGCAAGCTCGGCGAAAGTAAGGGTTCGGGCGTGTCGGGCAAGTGTGCGCTTGCCGTCGGGACACTGTAGGGAATCAACGAAAAATGGTGGGTTGCAGACTATTGCGTCATATTTTGTATCGCTCTCCAGCTCTTGCAGCGACGAGGCTATGGCTGTCAGACGATTGCCGAAAGGCGAGGCGTCGAAGTTCTCCCTTGCCTGCTCCACTGCCTCTGGGTCGATGTCGATAGCCGTGATGAGGGCATTCGGAAAGCGTTGGGCAACGAACAGTGCTATCAGTCCTGTGCCTGTGCCCACGTCGAGTATGCGTAAGGGCTCGTCGGCAGTCATGTCGCATGCCCATGAGCCAAGCAACACCCCATCGGTGCCCACCTTCATGGCACAACGTTCCTGCCTTACGCTAAACTGTTTGAAATCAAACGAATCCTTACCCATGGAGAAAAATTAAGAATTAAGAATTAAAAACTTCTCCGCCCTTTCAAGGTCGGCTGGGGTGTCGATGCCAACGGTCTCAATGTCGGTGAGTCCTACTCGGATCTTGTAGCCGTTCTCAAGCCAGCGGAGCTGTTCGAGACTCTCTGCCTTCTCCAATACGCCCTGTGGCAACTGTGTGACTTCCCTCAACACCTCACGACGGTAGGCATAGAGTCCGAGATGCTTTAGGAAAGGATAGGCTGACGGCCATTCCTCGCTGTCAACACCGCGGACGAAAGGAATTATGCTGCGGCTGAAATAGAGTGCGAATCCCTTTTTGTCAACAACGATCTTTGGCGAGTTGGGATTGCCGATGGTATCCATGTCGTTGCCGAAAGGTTTTCCCAAAGTGGCTATCTGAGTCGTAGGGTCGTCGAAACAGTGGCAAACGGTCTCAATCTGCGATGCCTGTATGAAAGGCTCGTCGCCCTGCACGTTCACTACAACGTCGAAGTCGCCACCAATCTTCTCTGCTGCCTCCTCTATGCGGTCGGTGCCACTCTTGTGGTCGCTGCGGGTCATCACCACCTTGCCTCCGAAAGCCTCCACGGCATCGTAGATGCGCTTGTCGTCGGTGGCAACGTATGTCTCGTCAACCACTCGGCTTACTTGCTCATACACTCTCTGAATCACGCTCTTGCCGCCCAACATGGCAAGTGGCTTGCCTGGAAAGCGGGTTGATGCAAATCTTGCAGGAATAAGTGCTATAAATCTCATTGTCAATATATTATCGTGTTAGAATCTTACGCTAAACTGTATGTCTGCCATACTATAGTTGTGGTCAGCCAAGCTGCGGTCATTTACAAAGGAGTATTCTGTCTGTATCTCCAGGTTCTTGCAGAACAGATAGTTTATGCCAGCCTTGTAGATTATCTTTGCCGTGCCCCAGTCGCCTGCTGGGCGATAGAGGTCATAGCGTGCCTTTGCCCTCAGCTTGCCCCTGATGATAGGAGCCACGCAAGCAAGATAGATACCGTCAGCGCGGTCGCCGAGCTTCTCGTTCAGCGTGCAGTCCTGCAAGTCTGCGCTCTTGTTGGCTCTCGTAGCGAAAGCGCCACCAGTGTTGTGGATATACTCTGAGCGAATCTGCCAGTCGGCATCCTTATATTCGGCAGAGATGGCATAGCGATAGCGGCCAACCTTGCGTGTGCCCGAAGTCTCAACCCCGCCTTCTTGCCATGTTCCCTTGCGGGCGTAGGAGCCAACCCAGCCGAACGCACCTATCCTGACGCCTTTCAGTGGCGATACCCAAGCTCCACCGATGATGTCCTTCTGGTTATCGACCTCCTTCTGGTTGAGTCCCTGTCCGTTGAACATGCCCACCTCATAGTGGAGTAGGGTGCGCCCCTCGCTGTTGGGCAGCAGGTCGCCCGACAGTTGCACACCGATGTCTCGTCCGTTGCTCGACTGTTCGCCAGTGCGGTCGGTGAATCCAGAAAGGCTCATCACGTTTTGGTTCAGCGTGGTGAAACCGATGTCGATGGGGTTCATGGGGTTCTCGAAGGTGAACGGACGCTTAAACTGTCCTGCCTTGATCTTGAATCCCTTGTATTTCTGCCATTCGAGGCTCATGTCAATCAGTCGTGGCGAGTCGCCGTATGTGCCGGTGTTGCCGTTTATCTGTCCTTGAATCTTGTATTCAAAGTCGCCCAACACACGTCCGGTCATTATCAGTCGAATCATTCTTAGGCTGAATCCGTTGCTGTTTCCCTCGTCCTGGAAAGTGGCATTATAGTTGCCAATCATGTAGCCCGACAACTTTGGCTTGCTGAAGACCTCGCTCAGCTTTAGGTTCTTGCCCTCGTTGACCTCTTGCGTCTCTGTTGCCTCAGTTGCATTGAGCGGTAATGCTAACGCAGCCAAAATAGCTGTAGTTATAATTTTTGTGTCCATATCTCTTAATTCTTAATTTTTAATCGTCTCACTCTTCACTCTCCTTTCCAGCATTACCACGTTCTCAACATGTGGCGTGTGTGGGAACATGTCCACTGGTTGTACCTTAACCACCTTATAATCATGGTCAAGCAACTGCAAGTCTCGAGCTTGTGTTGAAGGGTTGCAACTAACATATACGATGCGCTTGGGCGCAGCGTTCATTATCACTTTCACCACGTCGGGGTGCATGCCCGCACGTGGAGGATCGGTAATTATCACGTCAGGTCTGCCATGCTCGGCAATGAAGTCGTCGGTCAGTATGTCCTTCATGTCGCCCGCAAAGAAAGTGGTGTTTACAATGCCGTTCACCTCAGAGTTCACCTTTGCGTCCTCAATAGCCTCTGGCACATACTCTATGCCAATGACGTGCTTTGCCCTGCGTGCTACGAAGTTGGCGATTGTTCCTGTACCGGTGTAGAGGTCAAAGACAGTCTCATTTCCTTCCAGCTGTGCAAAGTCGCGTGCCACGCAATAGAGGTGGTATGCCTGGTCGGTGTTTGTCTGGTAGAAGCTCTTTGGACCAACCTTGAACCTCAGGTCCTCCATTGTCTCGAATATGTGGTCGTTGCCCTTGAATACAATAACCTCCTGGTCGCCAATGGTGTCGTTGCATTTCTGGTTGTCAACATACATCAGAGATGTTATCTCTGGGAAGCTGTCTGCCACATGCTGCAACAGAGCCTTGGCACGCTCCTCGTCGCCTGGCTCGTCGTAGTGGAACTGGATTATCACCATCCACTCGCCCGTGTTGGAGTTCCTTATTATGATGTCCCTCAGCAGACCGTGCTGTCCTCTCAGGTCGAAGAACTTGATGCCGTTGTCAAAGGCATAGTCACGTATGGAGTTCCTTATCCTGTTGTGCAAGTCGTCCATCAGCCAGCATTTCTCAATGGGCAGGATCTTATCAAAAGCGCCAGTGATGTGGAACCCAATGCCGTTCATGTTGTCATACTTGAATCCCGACGCCACCTGTTCCTTGGTGAGCCATCGCTTGTTGCAGCAGCCGAACTCCAACTTGTTGCGATACTCGAAGGTCTTTTGTGAGCCCATGATGGGTTGGAACTCCGGCAGCTCCACCTTGCCAATTCTCGTCAGCTGGTCAAACACCTGCTTCTGCTTTGCCTTCAGCTGTTCCTCGTAGGGCAGGTTTTGCCACTTGCAACCTCCGCAGACCCCGAAATGCTCGCATTGGGGTATCGCGCGTACATTACTATATTTAATAAATCTCACGACCTCCGCCTCACAATAGCTGTGTTTCTTCTTCTTTATCTGTAGGTCAACCACGTCGCCAGGCACAGCGAATGGCACGAACACCACCATGTCGCCAACCCTTGTCAGCGATTTGCCCTCTGCGGCAACGTCGGTTATCGTTATGTTTTCCAAAATGGGAAATGGTTTCTTTTTTCTGCTCATTTATGTCGTTTTTTACTGAAATTTGGTGCAAATATACGAAATAATCCACAAAATGTAACATGAATATTGCATTTTTTTCTTGTTTTTCTTGCATCATAGCGAAAAAAACACTATATTTGCAGAATAAAATTTAAAACTTATAATATTAAATACACAACCAACTAACTTATGAGTGAAAAAAGAGTTTATACCTTCGGAAATGGTAAGGCCGAAGGAAATGCGAAAATGCGTGAAGAACTTGGCGGCAAAGGTGCAAACCTTGCCGAGATGAACCTTATTGGTGTCCCGGTGCCTCCAGGTTTTACCATCACCACCAACTGCTGTAACGAGTACTATGAGGTTGGTCAGGAGAGAATCAAGGAAATCCTCCAGGACGAGGTGAACGCTGCCGTGAAGCATACTGAGGAGTTGATGAACTCAAAGTTCGGCGACGTGAAGAATCCTCTTCTCGTCAGCGTGCGCTCGGGTGCTCGTGCGTCAATGCCTGGTATGATGGACACTATCCTCAACCTTGGTCTCAACGACGAGGTTGCCGAGGGTCTTGTGGCAAAGACAAACAATCCTCACTTCGTTTACGACTCTTATCGCCGCTTCGTGCAGATGTACGGCGACGTGGTTCTCGAGATGAAGCCAGTGAACAAGGAAGACATCGACCCATTCGAGGAAATCATCGAGAGCGTTAAGGCTGAGCGTGGCGTGAAGCTCGACAAGGACCTCTCCGTAGAGGAATTGAAGAAGCTCGTCACACTGTTCAAGACTGCCATCAAGGAGCGTACGGGCAAGGACTTCCCAGACGATCCAATCGAGCAGCTCTGGGGTGCCATCTGCGCCGTGTTCCGCAGCTGGATGAACGAGCGTGCCATCCTCTATCGTAAGATGGAGGGTATTCCTGACGAGTGGGGTACTGCCGTCAGCGTTATGGCAATGGTGTTCGGTAACATGGGCGACACTTCTGCTACTGGTGTTTGCTTCAGCCGCGATGCCGGTAACGGTGAGAACCTCTTCAATGGCGAGTATCTCGTCAACGCACAGGGTGAGGACGTTGTGGCTGGTATCCGTACGCCACAGCAGATTACCAAGATTGGCTCACAGCGTTGGGCAGAGCGTGCAGGCATCAGCGAGGAAGAGCGTGTTGCTAAGTATCCTTCAATGGAAGAGGCTATGCCTGAGATCTATGCACAGCTCAACGACCTGCAGGACAAGCTTGAGAAGCACTATCACGACATGCAGGACATGGAGTTCACCGTACAGGAGGGCAAGCTCTGGTTCTTGCAGACACGTAACGGTAAGCGCACGGGTACTGCAATGGTGAAGATTGCCATCGACC
>CAMAGM010000151.1 GCA_945833995.1 uncultured Prevotella sp. | reverse complement strand
GTCATCCTCAACGATGTTCGAGAATGTCTGTATGCCCACAGGCAGTCGTTTCAACGTCTTCTTCTCCATACCAAATATTATAATATGATTTTGCAAAGCAAATGCAAATCGAGAGCAAAATCACCAAGCTTGCTTGAGTGTTTTGCCGAGATGCAGCTTTGATTATGCAAAGTTACACAATTTCCATCATATCTCCAAACTTTCAATCTTTTTTTCCATACAATGCGACGAGGAATCTCGCTCCTCCCGAATATGAGGTGTCGAGTGAGACGGTGGCGTCTATCTTGGCGGCTATGGCACGCGAGAGGGTAAGGCCAAGACCTACTCCTGGCACAAACTCGTCAATCTTGTAGAACCGCTCAAATATCTTCTCTGCCTTGTCGGCGGGAATGCCACGTCCGGTGTCGGTGACGCTGAGAACTGCCTTGCCGCCGCTCTTGGCATATTCCACTTTGATGCTGCCCGACGTGGTGTTCTTGATGGCATTATCGACAAGACAGCCCATTATGCGCACTACTGCCTCAAGGTTTGTCGTGACGGACTCCGAAGCACTGGTCATGCAGTATTCGAGCGTCACTTCTGCCGAGGCTTTGGGACGTGTCTCACTCACAGCCGCAAATATGTCGTTGACAGACACTTCTGCCACGTCAAGCTTATCCTCACTGCCCTCGTATTCAGAAATCTCGATCAGGTCGTTGAGCATTTTCATCATGTGGTCAGTCTGCTCGATGATGATGTTGTTGAGTTCCTGCTTCTGACTACCCTCCAGGTTGATGTTGGGGTCGGTGAGCAGTTGCACGAATCCGGAGATTTGGTTCAGTGGCGTGCGTATCTCGTGCGACATATTCCTTATGAACGAGGTCTTCATCTCCGAGGCGTCGTTATTCTCCTTTTTGGTCATCTTGCTCCATCTGCGATACTCCTGCGGAGTGAGTCCATACTGGCTCTCGAACTGCTTGACGAAGGTCTTTCCGTCCTTGTAGCCGCAGGCGCGTGCAATCTCCTCCACTTCCATCTCATCCTTGTCCTCAAGCATGCTGATAGCCTTGCGGAAGCACATCTCCCCCACAAACTTGTCGGTGTCGCCGTCGGCGATGCCGTCGGGACGCAGCTTCGACAGCTCGTTCTGCTGCTCGACAAGTCGGCTGATGGTGCCCACGGCAGCCTTGCTGCGCTTGTTTATCTTGCGGTTGTAGTATATCATGAGGGCAATGAAGGCGAAGGCAATAGCCAGCAGCACCACGGCAGCCCAAAGTCCGAAACTCTGTCGGGCGAGCTTTCTGTCCTGTTCAACGAGTAGGCGTTCCTTCTCCTGTGTTTCGTACATCTTCGACAACTGCAGCAGGTCGTTGTCTTGCGAGCGCTTTTCCAACGAGTCCTTCAGTGTGATTATCTCCATGGCTATCTGCTTTGCCTTGCGGTCGTTGCCCATCGCGTCGTATGCCTCAAGCTCCTTAATGAGCACCTTGTTGGCATAGTCGTTGCTGATGGTGTCGCTCGTATTCTGAAAAACTTTGCGCATTTTTTTCGTCACGGCAAGCAGTTTGCCATATTGTCGGGTGGCAAGATAATGGAATGTGAAGAAGGCGTCGCCGGTGTTGCTCTTGGCCATTTTCGTGTTTGCCGCCTTGTCGCAGTAGAGCTGCCCCATCTTGACGTTTCCTGTGGCGTCATAGATCTTCATGATGAGAGCATAGATTGCACATTGGCGCATGTCGAGGATATCCTCAGGCACAAGCCCCGACTTCTCCACCATGTCCAGCCGTCGCTCCATCTCGCCTATGCAAGGAAGCGCATCCTTGGGATGTCCCTGTTCGAACATCATCTCGAGCATGGTGCCATAACCGAACACTATATCGTCGGCGGAATACAGGTCGGGCTTGTCCTTGAATATATCCAATGCCTTGACGCAGGCTTCGTTCATCATCTTATATCCAGCCTCCTTGTTGCCTATCATCACGTTGCAACGTCCGATGAGGTGCTGCATCTTGTTTTCCGTGTCGGGAAAACCATACTTGCGTGCCTTGTCGACACATTGGCGTGCAAGGTTCATGGCACTCAGATAGCGGCTGTCCTTGTAGTCTTGCTCTGCCATTAGCCTCAGGCAAAACAGATAGCTCTCGGGATCGACCGTCTCAAACCGCTTGTCGCCCACGGCCCTCAATCCGTAGTAGTGCGACAGGCGTTTCATTTTCAAGCCATTGTGATAGATGGCAGAGCGAAGATGGTCGATATAGAACTGCTTCATCTCGCCATTTGCCTCCATAGTGTCGCAGATGTTCAACGCCAACTGCGGATTGCTGATGTGTATTTCCTTTATGTAATTGTATGTGTGGGTGCTGTCCGCCTTAGCTGCCGACGTCTTGTTGCCATTCTGGTGACACGACGATACGAGGATGCCAAGCAGCAAGCATGCCAAGGTAATGGATGATTTTGTTTTCATACGTTTAAGTGTGGGCTTGTTTGAAAATTAGCTGAAAAATATTGCTCAAATCGTTATTTCCCCACTGCCATAGCACTTGTGGTGCTCTGCATCATAGACAACGCAGAACTGTCCAGGGGCTACGCCGTGGATGCGGTCGAGGGAATGTACGATGTACTGCCGATCTGCCGTTTTTTCTATCGTGGCATGATGCCATTCGGGTGTGTGGCGTATCTTGAACGTCACCTCACGGGGCAGTTCTTTGGCGGTGAGGAAGTGGAAGTCGTGTACGGGAAACTGCTGCTTGTAGGCGGTGTCGGGGTCGTAGCCGTGGCTGACGTAGAGCGTGTTGGTCTCAACGTCCTTCTTCACCACAAACCACGGTCCGCCTCCGAAGCCCATGCCCTTGCGCTGTCCGATGGTGTGGAACCACAGACCGCGGTGTTGCCCTATCAGCTTTCCTGTCTCCAGCTCCACCACGTCGCCAGGCTGCTCGCCGAGGTAGCGGCGTATGTAGTCGTTGTAGTTTATCTTGCCGAGGAAGCAGATGCCCTGCGAGTCCTTGCGCTTGGCGTTGACGAGGTGCTCGCGCTCGGCAATCTCGCGCACCTCGTCCTTCATCATGTGTCCGATGGGGAAGATAGCCTTGCGGAGCTGCCAGTCGTAGATTTGTGCGAGGAAGTCGGTTTGGTCCTTCACTGGGTCGGGACTTGTGGTGAGCCATTTCTCGCCGTCGATGGTTTCGGTCTGTGCATAGTGACCGGTGGCAATGAGGTCGTAGTCGTGTCCCATCTTTCGGTCGAATGCGCCGAACTTTATCAGTCGGTTGCACATCACGTCGGGGTTGGGCGTATAGCCACGGCGCACCTTGTCCATGGTGTATCGTGTCACCTCGTCCCAGTATTCCTTATGGCAGTCCACGACACTGAGCCGACAGCCATAGCGACGAGCCACGGCTGTAGCCATCTCAAGGTCTTCCTCCGACGAGCAGTCCCATTCTTCCTGTTCCTCGGGACCAATCTTTATGTAGAAGCAATCGGGCTTCAGTCCCTGCTCAGCCAGTTGGTGAACCACCACGGCGCTGTCAACGCCACCCGAAAGCAAAACGGCAATATTTTTCATTATTCGTGTTTTTTGGGGAGTCCCTACTTCCTATACTTCGCCTCCTCCTTGTCCTCCATCATGCTCAGATACGACTGGTATCGGCTTTGGGCAATGTAGTGTTCCTCCACCGCCTTCAGCACGGCGCAGCCTGGTTCGTGTGTGTGTGTGCAGTTGTTGAAGCGGCAGTCTTTGGAGAAGTGGAATATTTCCTTAAAGTAGCTTGTCAGCTCCTCCGGCTCGATGTCGAACGTGCCGAATCCCTTTATTCCTGGAGTGTCGATGATGTAGCCACCCTCGGGCAGTGGCATCATCTCGCTGAACGTAGTGGTGTGAGTGCCCGAGTTGTGCGCGTCGCTTATCTCCGCCGTCTTCAGGTTCACTCCAGGCAGCAGTCGGTTGATGAGTGTCGATTTGCCCACTCCGCTATTGCCGCTGAGCACCGTTGTCTTCCCCTTTAGCCTTTCCATCACCTCATCTACTCCCTCTCCCGTTTCGGCAGAGATGGCGAGGCAGTGGTAGCCCACGGTGTCGTAGAGGTCCATCATCATCTGCTGGTAGTTGAGTTCCTCGTCGTCGAGCAGGTCGGTCTTGTTGAACAGCAGCGTCACCGGCACGCGGTATGCCTCGGCAGAGGCAAGGAAGCGGTCGATGAATGTGGTGGAAGTCATGGGATGGTTTACCGTGACTACAAGAAAAGCCTGATCGACGTTGGCAGCAATGATATGGCTCTGTTTCGAGAGGTTCGACGACTTGCGTATGATGTAGTTCCGTCGGTCCTCAATCGCCGTGATGAACGCCGTTCCCTCTTGGTTTGGCACAATGGTGACACGGTCGCCCACAGCCACGGGATTGGTGCTGCGAATGCCCTTCAGCCGAAAATTTCCCTTTATCTTACAGTCAACAAGCTGACCACCGTCATCAGTCCTGACGGTGTACCAGCTGCCTGTATTCTTTATTACTAAACCTGTCATAAGCTTAGGAGTGAGGGAGTGTTTTGGTGGGTAGAGGTTTTTGGAAGATAGAGGGTAGAAGGTAGAGGGTAGAGAATAGTTCTACCCATGATTTGAGGCAGTTCAGTATTCTCTACCTTCTACCCTCTACCCTCTACCTTCCAAAGATATTCTCGGCAGTTCAGTATTCTCTACCTTCTACCCTCTACCTTCTACCTTCCAAAATTCCTCTACCTTTCAAATTCTCTTCTACACCGTCATTATCTCCTTCTCCTTTGCGGCGAGGAGGTCTTCAACGTTCTTAATCATCTTGTCGTGAATCTTCTGCAAGTCTGCCTCTGCGTCCTTCTCAAGGTCCTCAGACAGTCCGTCCTTTATCGCCTTCTTCAGCTTCTCCTTCACGTCGGCACGGATGTTGCGAATCTGCACCTTTGTCTGCTCGCCCATCTTGTTACACTGTTTTGCCAGTTCGCGGCGGCGTTCCTCGGTAGGCTGTGGTATGCCGAGACGGATTATCTCGCCGTTGTTCTCGGGTGTGATGCCCACGTCGCTGTCCATTATCGCCTTCTCGATGGCACGGATTTGCTTCTTGTCCCAAGGACGGATTGCAATGGTGCGGGCATCGGGAGTGGAAACGTTTGCCACTTGGTTCAGCGGAACCATAGAGCCGTATGACTCAACCTTTACGCCTGCGAGAATGGCAACGTTGGCGCGTCCTGCGCGTACGCGTGAGAGCTGTTCGTCAAGATACATGACGCCCATCTCCATCTTCTCTTCAGCAGAGTTTAATGTTGCTTTTACGTCTATCATAATATTCAAAGTTTATATTCGGTTTTGCAAATTTAGGGATAATCCTTCAAACTACCAAAAAAAATCGTGCAAAATTGCGAAAAAAACATCTCCTCCCTCTATATAAATAAGGTGTAAATGCTGCAAAACGCCAAAATACCATATTCGTGGTATGGCAAATAACCACAATATGCTATTTGTGGAATGGGAAAATCGTCGTAACTTTGCAGCGGGAAAGAGGAAGAAGTGATAAGAGGTAAGAGGTGAGAGGAGTGTATTTCGAGGAGAGAGGAGAGAGGAGAGAGGAGTGAGGAGTGAGAATAGCGAAAGCCTGGATTTGAGGGAATTTGAGACAACTGCGCAGTGCAGTATTCTCACTCCTCACTCCACACTCCTCACTCCACACTCCTCACTCCACACTCCTCACTCCACACTCCTCACTCCACATTAAAAAAGAATATTAACAAATATAAAAAACATACGATTATGAGTAACAAGAAATTGCATTTTGAGACACTTCAGCTCCATGTAGGTCAGGAGCAGGCTGATCCAACGACTGACGCACGCGCCGTGCCTATCTATCAGACCACATCCTACGTGTTCCGCAACTCACAGCACGCTGCCGACCGCTTCGGTCTGCGCGATGCCGGGAACATCTACGGACGATTGACAAACTCCACACAGGGCGTGTTTGAAGACCGCGTGGCTGCACTCGAAGGCGGCGTGGCTGGCTTGGCAGTAGCCTCGGGAGCCGCAGCTATCACCTACGCCCTGCAGAACGTGGCACGCAACGGCGACCACATTATTGCAGCCGACA